>CAYTLS010000534.1:0-2762 GCA_964438745.1 uncultured bacterium | reverse complement strand
GTTATTAAAAATTTATGGTGGTAAAACATTAATAGCTGAACCTGCTAAATAAATGCTCGAATTTTTATCCAAAAACGATTTAAATAGGCAATGTCCGGTCAAATATTTACCAGGATAATATTACGGGTTGAAAAATCAAAAAATACCAGAGGAGAATAACTCAAAATGTTAATCAGAAGTCAGAACAAAGAGCACCTAATTGAATGCCGCTCCTTTTCAGTGACAAGAAATTTTGGCGGTGGGAAAAAAAGTGCCATTATCGGTTATATTGACAAAGGGTGGTGGAGCAAGGAAACAACACTGGGATTATATGCCACAAAGGAGGCCGCTCTGGAAGAATTGTCGCGTCTTCAAACCGAAATAATTAATGGTGCAAAAATATATGAAATGAGATAAGCGGCTCATAAAATCGTCGGCATGGAAAAAAAGGAGATAAGACATCAATGATCGCTGAAATATCGACTATCATGAAGACAACGCCGGAATTGCTTTGGAAAGAGATCACCCGGCCGCAGTCCCTGCAGTACGTGGCTGCGCCGATCTTGTATTTTACACCAAAAGAGGACACTGAATTCCACGAAAACTGGGAGATTAACAAGGAATATAATCTGAAATTATTTCTGTTTAAAATCATCCCTCTGGGCTCCCATAAAATTGTTCTCACGAAAATTGATCCTTCCGCAAAGAAAATAATCAGTAAAGAGTCCGGCGCCCTGGCAAAAGTGTGGAACCATACCATTACATTTCATGCCATCAATTCCGGTCAAATCAAATACACCGATATTATTGAGATAAAAGCCGGGCTTCTGACGCCCTTAATCTGGCTGTTTTCGCACATCTTTTATCGCCACAGGCAGAGACGATGGAAGCGCTTGCTGGCTAAAAAAATCTAACCTACATTATTCATAAAAATATGAACAATGCCCGCTTCGCGCCGATACGTTTCCTGTGGAAACTATCGGGATTGACCTGAATATCATTCTATGAATTTTCCAATTTATCTTTTTATTATTTTTTTCATAACTTATTAATGTTGTTCGCTTTCCTACAAAATATTGAAAATTCATGAATAATTCAGGCTAAAATAATATTGTTAAATAAACGGTCTCTCTTTAAATTCACTTAGTCATTTGGCTAATTGTTAAATTAAGAGGGTGAAATGAATTATATTCTAACTGTTTTTAAAGCCTTATCCGACCAGAACCGGTTGCGTATTTTTACTGCCTTGATGAATCATAAAAAACTCTGCGGCTGCCAGATCATTGAGTTGCTTCAGGTAACAGGGGCCACGGTTTCCCGGCATATGGACAGCCTTCTATCAGCGGCGTTGGTGACCAGCAATAAAGAAGGGCGTTGGGTTTTTTACCGGATGAACAAGGAAAAGATATATCCGCCGCTTTTGGACTGGATTCTCCAAAATGTGGCTGAGGACGAAATTTACCAAAAAGACCGGGAAAGACTGCGGGAAATTACGGCATACAAACCCGAAGAACTTTGCCGCATACAGCGAGGCGAAAAGTGCTGTCCGAATAAAAAATAATTGAAAATGGAGATATAATGAAAAAACTAAAAGTACTATTTTTGTGCACGGGTAACTCCTGTCGCAGCCAAATGGCGGAAGGCTGGGCAAAACAGTTGAAAAGTGATCATATAGAAGCTTATTCCGCCGGCATTGAAACCCATGGCCTGAATCCCAATGCTGTCAAAGTCATGGCAGAAAGCGGTGTGGATATCAGCAATCACAAATCTGAAAATGTTAAAGATTACCTGGACAAAGAGATTGATTATGTGGTCACAGTCTGTGGCCACGCCCATGAAACCTGCCCGGTTTTTCCGGGGAAAGCCAAGATCATTCATCACGGTTTTGATGATCCACCTTTTCTGGCTAAATCGGTTGATACAGAAGAAGAAAAGTTAAACATCTATCGTCGTGTTCGTGATGAAATTCGTGATTTTGTAAACCAACTGCCGAATAATTTAGAGACAGACTTACTGCTTTAATCTCCGGAAAAATATGATTAAAATAGTCATACTCAAAACTGAAAGAACCGCAAAAATATAAGCCAAAAAGAAATTTTCAGAAATATGATTCAGCGTTAAAGCCACCACCATGCCTGCCAGCGCAATGGTCAGCACAACTAAAAAAACTAATAATAGCGGTGCAAAAATAACCCCAAGTTTATGGTGTTTCATTAATAATAAAGCCGCAATGATCAGTCCGGGTAAACTAAAAGCCAGATCAAGAACGTGCACGGGATTCACCAGTAGATTATTGTCCGTAACGGTTTTGGGTGTGATGCCGCTGGTAAGTGCGGGAATGATTTCCGCCAGCCAGATAAAATAAAACAGGACTGCTACAATAATCATATAAGCAGACATGGTTTTTACCGGTACATCCCTTTCAAACCAACTGAGAACATCCTGCCGGCTGAAGTCAATTATGAAAATAATGAATAAATAAAGCGACAATCCGAAAATAAATGAATAGACCAGGAACAGGTGATTAAAATGTACGCCAAAAGCATAGATGATATAGGAATAAAGAATGTATAGAACAGTGCCGCCAAAGAGGTAATAGCCGATTTTTCTTTCACGTAAAAATAAGAGCAGAGAAATTAGCAGCAGTGGCCCAACAATGAATAGATTGACAAAATCCTGGCCGATACCCTGGGTGCCAAAGGATTTTGAATCTTTGGCAAAGGTGGCTGGATTGAATACCCCCTGAAAAGCAGCGTAAGCCATTAAAAGAAATAACAGGATTG
>CAYTLS010000533.1:0-2767 GCA_964438745.1 uncultured bacterium | reverse complement strand
AACTGAAAAAAATGCCGGAATCATCTCCACAGTGATCCACAAATTTGATAACGCATTGAAACTAAAGAAAACCGCCGATAATTCTGATAATATTTTCTTATTGGTCGATGAGAGTCACCGCTCTCAATTCGGTATATTCGGCGCCAAAATGCGACAGATGTTCCCCCGGGGAAGTTATATTGGATTTACCGGCACACCACTAATGAAGAAAGAAAAAAATAACTTTTTGAAATTTGGTAAACTAATCGAACCTCATTATTCAATCAGGCAAGCGGTCAAAGATAAGGCTGTGGTTCCGTTGCTCTATGAAGGCCGGCTGGTAGAAATGGACCAAAATAAAAAAGCCATCGACTTATGGTTTGAACGCCATACAAAATATTTAACTGAAGAACAGCAGGTTGATTTAAAAAAGAAATATTCTCGGGCAGAAATGTTAAATAAAGCCGATCAGGTTATATTTATGCGCGCTTTTGATATTAGTGAACATTATCAAAATAACTGGCAAGGTTCCGGATTCAAGGCGCAGTTGGTTGCGCCGGACCGTAATACTGCTGTAAGATATAAAAAATATCTCGATGAACTGGCGCTTGTGAGTTCGGAAATAATTGTGTCACCGCCGGATATGCGGGAAAGTTACGAAGAAATAAATGAAGAACCCTCTGATGAATTGATTAAATATTGGCAGAAAATGATGCAACTATATGGAGATGAGGAACAGTATAATACTCAGATCATCAGTAAATTTAAAAACAGTGAAGAACCGGAAATACTGATAGTTGTCAGCAAACTATTGACAGGGTTTAATGCCCCCAGAAATACCGTATTATACATTTGTAAAACCATGGTGGAACATACACTTTTACAAGCGATTGCCAGGGTAAATCGAGTTCATGAAGGTAAAGAATTCGGATTTATCGTGGATTATATCGGATTATTAGGAGAATTAGACCAGGCGATAACAATGTACAGCGCCCTGGATGGATTTGATCAGGAAGATATCGAAGGAACAATTCGGGCCTTAAAAAGCGAAATTGATAAACTGGAACAAAGACATTCCGCTTTGTGGGACTTGTTTAAGTCGATCAAGAATAAAGAGGATGAAGAAGAATACGAATTACTGCTTGCGAATGATTTAGTTAGAAAAGCTTTCTATGAAAAATTCACAAGTTTTACGAAAACATTGAAAATAGCTTTGTCTTCTGAAACGTTTCTAAATAACACAGCGGTCGATAAAATTACAATGTATCGAAAAGATGATTTGTTTTTTAAAAAATTAAGAAAAGCCGTGAAAATAAGGTATGCGGAAGCAATTGATTATAAAGAATATGAGCTGAGGATCAAAAAACTATTAGATACACAGATTTCTGCCAATGAGGTAAAACAACTAAACAAACCTGTAAATATTTTTGATGATAATTCTTTTGATCAGGTTAAAGCATCCCAGGGAATCTATCAGCAAAACCAAACAAAAGCTTCTCAGGCTGATACCATTGCTCATGCCACTAAAAAAATAGTAACTGAAAAAATGGACTTGGATCCGGCATTTTATGAAAAATTTTCAAAGCTGATACAAAAAACAATAGATGATTTTAGGAACCACAGAATATCAGATCTGGAATATTTAAAAAAAGCAAAAGATTACTATGATAAAGTTGTAAATAAAAAATATGATAATGTACCCGGTGAGATTGAGAATAATGAAGATACCATTGCATTGTACGGAGTGATAAAAAAAATAATTCGTGATTACAGTTTGACAGATAGCCAGTTAAAAACTATCGCGGTTGATATTTCGATATTTGTAGAAAAGATTATTTCAGCAAATATGAAAGTCAATTTTTGGGAAGATGATGATGCCCAAAAAACCGTCATTGACCAAATTGATGATTATTTATTTGATGAAGTAAAAGATAAACGAGGATTAGATTTATCACTTGAAGATATTGACAGGATTATTAAGCGATCAATGACACTGATCTATAACCGCAGGATGGCGAATGAATAATCAGAAGGATTATATCATTACTACAGGTCATAGAATAAATTTCAACTTGTTTTTTGTTGAAAGAAAGACACTGGAAATTGCTGTCCACCCTAATGGAGAAGTTGTCGTAAAAGCGCCTGTTGATTCACAATTGGATCAGATTAAAGAAAAAGTCTGGAAACGCTCCTATTGGATCATAAAACAACAACAATATTTTAATCAATTCATTCCGAGGACACCGGAAAGAAATTTTATCCTGGGGGAAACACACTTATATTTAGGCCGCCAATATCGATTGAAAATTGTCCCTGTTCCTTCCAATATAGTTAAATTGTCAAGAGGGAAATTTTTAATTTTTACAGAAAATAAGCAAGCAGACCATATAAAGTCATTGTTAGATAACTGGTACTATGAAAAAGCAGTGAAACAATTTAAAAAAAGATATGGATTTTGCTGGGACAATTTCCCCCAAAATGAAATTAGTAAACCAATATTAAAAATTAGAAAAATGGGAAAAAGATGGGGAAGTCTGTCCAAAAACAAAACGATTAATTTAAATCCTGATCTGGTAAAAGCACCTAAAGAGTGTATTGATTACGTAATTACTCATGAGTTATGCCATCTGTATTATAAAAATCATGATAAAAAATTTTTTAGTTTGCTGGAAAATATTATTCCAAATTGGAAAAGAGTAAAACATAATCTTGAATTACTCTTATCTTGAGTCTTCAATAGCTCAATCGCAACACATAAATCAAATATCCCAGCGCAATGACCATAAAA
>CAYTLS010000532.1:0-2772 GCA_964438745.1 uncultured bacterium | reverse complement strand
ATTTTTAGATTTTTAAAATTCAGCGGGGAGTTAATGAAAGATTTTTTTGCCGGCCATTTAGGGGGACATGAATTCCATATTTTTTCAACCCAGCACTATTATGGTCTTTTCAGTGTCTTCTTTTTGACCTTTCTAATGGTGGTACTGCTCAAACAAATTCGTTCACAAAAACTGAACGAATTCACAAGATATTTTCTGGCCACCGCCCTTCTCGTGCAGGAGGCCTCACTTTCTATATGGCGCGTGTATCATGGCAGATGGCAAGTATCAACCTCGCTGCCTTTACACTTATGCGGGATGGGAATTTTATTGTCAGCACTGATGCTATATAAAAAAGATCGCAAGTTATATGATTTCTTATATTTCTGGGGCACAGCGGGAGCCTTCCAGGCAATGCTGCAACCGAACTTGTCGGAGTTTGGATTTCCGCACTACCGTTTTTTCCAATTTTTTATCTCCCACGGCCTGCTTTTCGGCGCTATAATTTTCGCCACTTTTATTATGAATTTTCGTCCTCGCTTCAAATCGATTTATCGCGCTTTCGTGATCACAAATATTTTCGCTTTTTTTGTGGGCATTTTGAATTTTATACTGGATTCCAACTATATGTTCCTGGCTCACAAACCTGAAACATCATCGGTTCTGGACTTTTTCGGACCCTGGCCGCTTTATATCATTCCCCTTGAATTTGTGGCAATTTTCATGTTTTCTTTGGTTTATCTGCCCTTTTTAATCGCTGATTTTGTGACCAGAAGCTACCTGGTGGAATCAAAAATTGATTAAATCCCAAATTTTGATACCGAATGTTTTATCCGCAGGTAATCATAAAAATAGTACCAAATCCCGTTGCGCTCCGATACTTTTCAAACAAATATTAATACCGGATTTTGACGCAATATGAATATTTCAATGCTTACTTGCTTGTTATGGTATTTATTCGATAGATTACCGCGATAAAAAAGAGGAAAGAATGAACAAAATCAACGATACCCAACTAGTCAAAAATCTACATGATAAACACAATTTACTACTGGATGAGATCGGTAAAGTTATTATCGGACAGCAAAAGATAATCAACCATCTGTTTACTGCCCAACTTTGCCAGGGGCACTGTCTGCTGATCGGGGTTCCCGGCCTGGCGAAAACACTGATGATCCAAACCCTGGCGCAACTACTGGATTTGCAGTTTAAACGGATCCAGTTTACCCCCGACCTGATGCCATCGGATATTACCGGCACGGAAGTTCTTGAAGAAGACAAAACAACCGGAAAACGGCGCTTTACCTTTTACAAAGGCCCGGTTTTTGGCAACATCATTCTGGCCGACGAAATCAACCGGACACCTCCCAAGACCCAATCCGCCTTACTGGAAGCCATGCAGGAACATAAAATCACCGCTAACGGAAAAAATTACACTCTGGAAGAACCATTTTTTGTGTTGGCCACACAAAACCCCATTGAGCAGGAAGGAACCTATCCCCTTCCCGAAGCCCAACTCGACAGATTTATGTATAGTTTAAAAATCGACTACCCAACTTTTGATGAAGAAATACAAATCGTAAAAAGTACTACGGGCAGTAAAATTCAACAGCCTGATATTATTCTAACCCGTGAAGAAATCATCGCCTTTCAGCAGTTGATCAGACGGGTACCGGTCTCTGATAATGTGATTGAGTTTGCCGTCAATTTATCCACCAATACACGACCCGGAAAAACAGCGCCTGATTTTATCAATAAATGGATCAACTGGGGCGCCGGTCCTCGGGCTTCGCAATACCTGGTATTAGCCGCCAAAACCAATGCCGTGCTGAGCGGCCGGCCGGTACCGGAAATTCATGATGTGGAAAATGTCGCCAAACCGGTGCTGCGCCATCGAATCCTGACAAATTTCAGCGCGGAAGCGGAAAATATTAAATCCGACGATATCATCGAACAACTCATCAAGGAAGTAAAGGCAAAATAAGACTTGAGTAACCGAGAATACCTGAAATATTTGCAGCCGGAAGTCCTTTCCAAACTGGACAATCTGCAACTGATCGCAAAATTTGCTGTGGAAGGATTTATCGTGGGGCTGCATAAAAGCCCCTATCACGGTTTTTCTGTGGAATTTGCCGAACACAAGCCCTACAACCAGGGCGATGAAGTCAAGAATATCGACTGGAAGCTTTTTGCCAAAACCGACCGTTACTATGTCAAAGAATATGAAGAAGAGACCAATTTAAAATCTTACATTTTACTGGATAAAAGCGGCTCCATGAATTATCAGTCGGGAACTATCTCAAAATTTCAATATGCCTCTTATTTAGCCGCCTCACTGGCCTATCTGATGCTGAAACAGCAGGATGCCACCAGTCTCACGCTTTTAGACAATAAAATCAGCACTTACATTCCACCGGTCGCGAAACGCAGTCACCTTGACCTGATCCTGAAAAATATTCACAATGCCCGCTGTGAAGGTGAAACCAGTATCTCCCCTCTGCTCCATCAAATGGCGGAAAAGATCAACAAAATCGGGATGATCATCCTGATCTCAGACCTTTTTGATGATACTGATGAAATTCTGTCGGCGCTCAAACATTTTCGCTATTTGGGCCATGAGGTAATTGTTTTCCAGGTGATGGACAAAAATGAACTGGAATTTAATTTTGACCGCCAAACCAAATTTGTTGACCTGGAGAATAAAAACACACTGATCACCGAATCCCAGCATATCCGCAAAGAGTACCGGGCCTCTGTCAGCAACTTTATTGATGAGATCAAAAACAAATGCCT
>CAYTLS010000531.1:0-2778 GCA_964438745.1 uncultured bacterium | reverse complement strand
AATTCCCAAAGGGGAGACCTACATTCGCTCCGAATGTACACGGGGAGAATATGGCTACTATACCGTTACTGATGGTTCCGGATATCCGCGGCGCATCAATGTACGTGGTCCTTCCTACACACATGCTGTCGCGTTGATGGAAAAACTTGCCATTGATTGTAATATCGCTGACACCGCCGGATTAATGGTCTCTTTGCATACTTATCCACCAGAAATTGAAAGGTAAATATATGAGTCTAAAAGATGTACTCAAACCCTTTACAGCCTGGAAGAATTTATTAGACGAACCGGTATCTATCAAAAAGCCTCTGGAACGACAGGGAGCACCACGCTACCGGGGTTTTCACCAAAATGATATCGACAAATGTATCGGTTGCGGCAGTTGTGAAGAAATCTGTCAGAACGCCGCCATTGACCTTGTGCCGGTAGACGGAATCGAAACTGAGCATGGTGACAGTGGCTTGCGTCCGCAAATTGATTATGGCCGCTGTTGCTGGTGTGCCCTTTGTGTAGATATTTGTCCCACCAATTCTATGGGCATGTCCAATCAGTTCCAATGGGTTGACAGTGATCCTGATACGTTTGTCTTTACACCCGGTGTGGATAAAAAATATTGGGATGACGAAGAACTTGGCTATAAAAAACCGGACAATTATGAATTGAACAATTCCGATCGCATTGAACTGTCAGAGCTGGCACCGGAAGAACGGACTAAGACCTTCCTGGTAATTGTTAAAGGGTTTCCAAAAGAGCAAGCCATCAAAGAAGCTGACCGCTGTATTGAATGCGGCATTTGTATTGCCACCTGCCCGGCGCATATGGGCATTCCATCATACATAAAAGCAGTGCGGAATGATGATATGGAAGAGGCTTTGCGGGTTCTCTATGAAACCAATCCCCTACCGGAAGTCTGTGGCCGTGTCTGTACGCATAAGTGTGAAACGGTCTGTGCTATGCAGCACAAAGGCGATTCGATTTCTATCCGCTGGCTGAAAAGATACATTGCCGATCAGGTAACTTTGGATAAATACAAAGAAATTTTGGGTACAGAAAATCTTGAAAATAATGATAAAAAAGTGGCTATCATCGGTGCCGGGCCGGCCGGATTGTCTGCCGCGTATTACCTGGTACTTATGGGTTATAGTGTCAGAATTTTTGAAGCCCTGGAAAAACCCGGCGGTATGACACGCTACGGTATTCCCGAATATCGATTGCCTTACGACCAAATTGATAAGGATGTGGAGTACATCAAGTCGCTGGGTGTGGGGATTCAATTCAACACCAGGGTCGGTACTGATATGACATTGGAAGAATTACATAAAAATTATGACGCGGTCTTTGCCGGTACCGGATTGCACCTGGGGCGCAGTACCAGAATTGATGGTGCGGATCATCCGAAATGCTACCAGGCGGTAGAATTGCTACGGCAGTTCACCGAAGGGAAAGAAATTGAAGTAGCTGAAAAAATCGTTGTAATCGGCGGGGGTAATGTGGCCATGGATATCGCCCGTACCCTGGCAAGATTGCAGAAACAGAAATATGGTAAGGTTCAGTTGATCACCACATCTTTGGAAACCGAAGATATCATGCCGGCTGATGAAGAGGAAATTGTGGAAAGTCGCGAAGAAAATATAACATTGGAACCCGGTTGGGGCCCTCAGGAAATTGTTATTGAAAATGATGAAGTCAAAGGATTGAATGTGATCAAATGTTTGTCGTTTTTTGATGATGAAGGCCGGTTTAAACCCAATTTCGATACCAATGTAAAAAAGTTTTTTGAAGCTGATATGATTGTCGAAGCCATTGGGCAGGGTATGGATATTGACTACATGAAAGAAGTGGAATTGAACGACCGTCGTAAAGTCAAGATCGATAAAAATTTTCAAAGTTCAATCCCGTGGCTTTTTGTTGGGGGCGATATCGTGGCCGGACCCGATGCCATTTCCGCCATTGCTGATGGTCATAAAGCCGCTAAGGGTATTGATAAATTTTTAAAAGAAAGAGGTGAAGAATGAAATTATTTAGTGTTAAAGAGATAATTGAATATGCGATTGACATCGAAAAAGAAAGTTTTGCTTTTTATACCCAGGCTGCAAAACAAGTGGCAGATGAAGATGTAAATGAATTGGTGAAAATGCTGGCTGAAGAAGAAGTGGAGCACCAAAACCGCTTGCGTAGACTCATCGATGAAAAAACGGTAAGTGTGTCTGAATTACAAAAAAAGTATGAATTGGACACGACCCTGATGGATAAAATTGTTAACACCCCGGCTATTGATGCAGACGCAACAGCATTGGATGTGTTGAAAATTGCACTGGAGAGAGAAAAAAACACGCAACAGACCTATAAAATGTTAATGACCCTTTCAAATATTGATGAAAATGTTGTTGAAATTTTTAAAGAATTGCGACAACAGGAGCAAGGGCATGCCAATAAAATTCAATTCAGGATCGATCATTTAGGCACTTAGATAAAAAGGAATATAAGATGAAACTTAATATGCTGCTTAAAAAGAAAAGCAATGAAATTATTAAAATCGATGCTGAAAAATCAGTCTTCGAAGCAGTCCGGTTACTCAATCAGCATAAAATTGGCTCGCTGCTGGTAATGAACGCTGATAAAAAACTGGAAGGTATTGTAACAGAAAGAGATATTTTATTTAAATGTCTGAATAATGAGAAAGACAATAAGAATACAAAAGTATCTGAAATCATGACAACAAAGGATAATCTCATAATCGGCACAACTGAGGATACCCTATCCTATGCCATGAAAGTG
>CAYTLS010000530.1:0-2779 GCA_964438745.1 uncultured bacterium | reverse complement strand
AACTATGTATAAAAATTATTTTTCTGTTTTTCGATATACTATTTTACTTCTGATTATCAATGCTTCCTTTTTGATCTATGGTCAGGAAAGTGTTAGAATACGCCATGGTGTTTCGCTTGAGCAAGCGCATGTGGGGTGTTTACACATTGATACGCTGTTGCTGAATAGTTATCAAGATTTACCCGAAAATATCAGGCAATTCTATCTTGATGCGCGGTCTGTATTCACCGAAAATGAGAGGGCAGATTTTATGCATCCCGGAATTCTGAAATCTGCTGAGAAACATAAAATAGCATTGATGGGTGGTCCAATGCTTGGCAATTTAAGCAATGACGGAGTCACTATCTGGTTGAGATTAGCTGAGGCAACGTCATTAACAATAAAAGTTTACAATTCTCAAGGAATTGAAGTAAGATCCTATCATCATGATGATATTCGCCCCGGAATAGAACAAAGATTAAAATTGCATGGATTGGCACCTGGCTCAGAATACAAGTATATTGTTTATTCCGGAAAGGATAAATTAGCCGAAGGCAGATTCACGACTGCGCCAAATTACCGGAACCCCGGATTATTCAGACTTGCTTTTGGTTCCTGTATGCATAAAATAGGCGTGCATAATCCAAACCTTATTAATCAGATTCTATATAGAAAACCTCATGCAATGGCGCTTATTGGGGATATTGCTGTGGATGACCGTGAAAATAATATCAACTTACACCGGGCCGATTATCTACTTCGCGATGTTTCAATGGCCTGGAAGAAACTTGCGGCCAATGTTCCGTTATACGCTGTATGGGATGACCATGATTATCTGAATAACGACCTGAGTGGTATTCCTGAAGGCTTTACAGAATCCGATCGGCAAAGGCTTCGGGAAGTGTGGCGACAAAATTGGAATAATCCGGTTAATAAAAAAGATGGAATATTTTTTACCACCCGCATTGGCCCGGTAGAATTAATAATGCTTGATACCCGTTCCTGCCGCTCCGATAATATGCGTGGGAAATACGGGGCGTATCTCGGTATCAGCCAAATTAAATGGTTAAAAGAAAAATTAATAGAATCGACAGCTCCTTATAAAGTAATTACTAGCGGAACCATGTGGAGCGACTACATTTCTAATGGGAAAGATTCCTGGGGAACATGGGATAAATTGGCACGAAATGAAATTTTTCAATTTATAGAAAAAGAAAAAATACCCGGAGTGCTGCTGATTAGCGGTGACCGGCATGGTGCGCGTGCTTTCAAAATACCGGTATCGTCTAATTTTAATTTATATGAATTTGAAGCTGCTTCTCTTGGCGGTGTTCCCGGGCCTGATGCCATGGCAAAGGATAAAACAAATCAACTTTTTGGATATGATGGAGAAGATATTGTTGCTTTTGGAGAATTTACTTTTGATACAAGGCAGGAAGAGTTCATTCTCGTATTTCGGTTAATTGATCAGTTTGGAAACCTGTTAGAAGAAAAATCTTTTTCATACGACCAGTTAACCCCAAAATAAAATAACTGAAATAATAAGATAAAAAATTAGAAAAATTTAATAAAGGAGAATAACAAATGAAAAATCAATATCAATCGAAAAAGACGTATCTTTTTTTTCTTTTAATTTTTATATCAATATTTACGCATGCAAATGCCCAGAGAATCAGTAAAACGATTCACAATGGATGGCTGTTTCATAAGGGAGACATATCCATTTCCAATGAAAAAATAAATGCGGAAAACTGGGAGCGGATCAACCTTCCCCACACCTGGAATGATAAAGATGCTTTTGATGATGAAGACGGATATTATCGGGGACCGGGATGGTATGCAAAGGTGCTAAGCATTCCGGAGTCCTGGCAGAATAAAAGTGTCTTTCTGCATTTTGAGGGAGCGAACCAGGAAACCGAAGTGTTTTTAAATGACCGGAAAGTGGGTAAGCATATCGGAGGATATACCGCTTTTTCTTTTAATATAACACCCCACCTCAAGTTTGATGATGTAAACCTTCTAACAATCAGAGTTACCAATATCCATGATGAAGATATTCCTCCGCTTGGTGGCGACTGGACATTTTATGGTGGAATTTACCGGAATGTGAGACTTATCGTCACTGATCCGGTCCATTTTGATATGGACAATAATGCTTCAGATGGTGTTTTTACAAAAACCCATAAAATTTCACGTAAGAAAGCAAGCATATCTCTTAATGGTAGGATTATGAATGCGCTTAAACAGAACCGGACCGTCCGTTTAGAAGCAAATATTTTTGATCAAAATCAAAATGTAGTGGCTTCGGCAACTGAGGAGTTAACCCTGCCGGCAGGTGAAAGAACTGATTTTAATTCTGCCGGTATGGTAGTCAAGAATCCAAAACTTTGGACACCTGATAATCCCTACCTTTACAATGTCAGTGTTGGGATTTATAGTCTGGGTAAAAATGGCAAATTGCTTGATGAAATTGTGCTGCCACTGGGACTTCGCTGGTTTGAGTTTGATAAGCAAAACCGCTTTGTATTAAACGGCAAACCATTAAAACTGATTGGAACAAACCGGCACCAGGACTTACCAGGAAAAGGAAACGCACTTTCTGATGAAGACCATAGAAATACGTTTAAGCAGATTAAGGACCTTGGGTTCAATTTTGTTCGTTTGGCCCATTATCCCCAGGCAAAAGAAGTTTACGAAATGTGTGATAAACTTGGTTTACTGGTTTGGACTGAAATTCCCATTGTTAAAAGTATCACAGATTCAGATGCCTTTACAACTAATAGCCTGAATATGCAACGTG
>CAYTLS010000529.1:0-2779 GCA_964438745.1 uncultured bacterium | reverse complement strand
TCCCCTTTTTAAGACCGAATAATTCGCTTTCAAAGAGATTTTCAGGAATAGCGCCGCAATTGATCGGGACAAAGGTTTTGTCTTTGCGCGGACTGTTTTTGTGAATTGAGCGGGCGACCACCTCTTTTCCGGTGCCGCTTTTTCCGGTGATCAAAACATTGGAGGTCGAGTTCGCAACCTTATCGACCATCTTAAACACTTTTTGCATGGCCGGACTGGAGCCGATCATTTTGTTTTGCTGAAATTTGGAATGGACTTCCTGCCGCAAATAATGGTTTTCCAGTAGTAAGGTCTGAAATTTTTTGATCTTTCTGATTCTGATACGCAGGGTTTCGGGATCAATGGGTTTGACAAAATAATCAATCGCTCCCTGGCGCAGGGCTTCCACCGCGCTTTCTGTAGAAGCTGTATCGGATAAAATAATTGAAAGCGTTTTGGGACTGATTTTACAGATTTTTTCGAGCACATTAAGGCCGGACCATTTTTTTAGATTGACATTCAGGATAAGAATATCAAAGTTGTATTTCTGGACCATTTCGAGGGCTTTTTCACCATCGGTAGCCAGTTTACATTGAAATCCAATATCGCTCAGGGTTTGCGCGATTACTTCTCTGGTCTCTTTGTCAGGTTCTGCAATCAAAATATTGCTGTTCATTACAAAATCCTTTTTTTATTCTCAAAATCTGTAAAATTGTGATTTCAAAATTCACATAAGTTAAAGGTAATGAAAAAAAATATTTCTAAAAATGAAAAAAACGAGGAAATATTTGTTTATTATTTTTAAGAAAGTTTGGAAAGCGGTTTATTAACCGTAATGATTAATTCTTTATTGCTCTGATTTGGAGTTAATTAATTTAGAAAATAAGGGTGGGTTTCTTAATTTAATTACATGGTTATGCTTAATGATGATCAGGACAGAAAATTTTAGTCCTTTAAATCTGACCGGATTTAATCGGAATATGGATTTTATTTTTCCTGAAAATGAAGTACATTGTTTTCCATTGACTTTATATATATATAAAGGTAACTTTTGAGATCTTTACTATGAGTAATTTAGAGAAAAATATTAAAGAAATTCGCCGGGATTTGATTGATAATTGTCAGATACCTGAGCATATCGCTATTATTATGGATGGCAATGGTCGCTGGGCCAAGCAGCGCAATAAGCCCCGGATCTTTGGTCATAATGAAGGCATCAATTCCGTACGTAATATTGTGGAAGAGTGCGGTAAACTGGACGTTAAATATTTAACACTGTACACTTTTTCCGTGGAAAACTGGGAACGTCCCAAAACCGAAGTGACCGGTCTGATGCAATTACTGCTTAGAACGATCAAAAAAGAAGTGCGGGAGCTGGACAAAAATAATGTGAAATTGACGATAATCGGCAGAATTGAAGACTTGCCGGAGAAACCGCGCAAAGGTTTATTGGACGGTGTAGAAAAATTAGCCGGTAATACCGGTCTGAATTTGATTTTAGCTTTGAGTTATGGCGGTCGCCAGGAAATTTTAGATGGCGTCAAGCATATCATTAACGATGTCAATGAAAGAAAATTATCCATTGAAGATATAAATGAAAGTCTGTTCGGTGATTATCTTTATACCGGCTCAATTCCGGATCCCGATCTGCTGATCCGCACCAGTGGTGAAATGCGCCTGAGTAATTTTTTACTTTGGCAAATGGCATACACAGAATTTTTTATCACGGATAAACTTTGGCCTGATTTCAGAAGCCGGGAACTTTTTAATGCGATACTGGATTATAATAAAAGAGAAAGACGCTTCGGCAAAACGAGTGAACAGATAACGAAAGACAAAGGGTAAATCGTAATGCATTTTGACTTTAGAGTTTTTTTAAAAATACTAATTGGAATAACACTATTAACCAGTCTATTATTGGCACAGGCGCCGCAAAAAATGAAATTGTTAGGGGTTTCCGTAGAAGGCAATGAAAGTGTCGCGGAATCCAGTATCAAAGTCCAGTCAGGATTGATTGTTGGGCGGATGATTGATTATACAGATATTTCTGACGCGGTTCGCAATCTTTGGGATCTGAAAATATTTTCAGATGTGCAGATATTAATGGACAAGGCTACTGATGCAGGGCTTTTCCTGATCATAAAAGTGGCTGAATATCCGCGTTTGGGCCAGGTGGAGTTTGAGGGTAACAAAAAAATCAGTGACAGTAAGATCAAGGAAGAGATCTATATCATGCCCGGCAAAGTTTTGTCTCCCTTTAAATTGGGCGAGATTCGTCGCAAAATCAAAGAACTTTATAAAGAAGATGGCTATTTACTAGCAGAAGTAAAAACAATCTTGAAAGATACTGATAAAAACCACCTCAAAGATTTGACTATTACGGTAGAGGAAAATGAAAAAGTACGGATTGATGAAATCACCTTCACCGGGAACAAGGCCTTTAACGATCGTAAATTGCGGAGTTCCTTTGATAATACCAAGGAGCGGTTTCTTTTACTGTTTCGGTTGGGAAAATTCAATCGCGCGGAGTTCGAGGAAGATAAAAAATTACTAAGAAGTTTCTATCGTAGTCATGGCTATCGTGATTTTGAGATTTTAAGCGACTCGCTCTACTATTCCGAAGACAAAAAAAAGATGTTTATCAATCTCGATGTGAGGGAAGGAAATCTCTACAAATACGGAGATATTTCCTTTTCCGGCAATACGCTTTATGAAGACCGGGTGCTGCACAATGCCCTGGGTATCAAAGAAGGAGATGTTTATAATCAGACAGAATTTGAAAAAGGACTGTATGAGCGGA
>CAYTLS010000528.1:0-2784 GCA_964438745.1 uncultured bacterium | reverse complement strand
TTCAATGGATTTACGAGCATCTTCAAGGGTAAAACAGTTTCCTTTTAATATCTCGTCGTAAACCCTTGTATGGAGGTCTGTAAAACCACCGCTAAACTCAATTTCTTCATTATCAATTTTTATAGAACGATAGGTGCGTTGGCCTTTCTTCTTAATCTCTTCGGGAAGTGCTTTATAATCAAGGCTGAGAAACCATCTCACCCTTGCTTTTTTTAGCAGTAAAAAGCCCGCTGCTGTCATATCGTCTGAATGATGAACAATATTCTCTTTTACATCACCAAATATCCAGGCAAGCATATCAAAAAAATGCACTCCAATATTGGTTGCAATCCCTCCAGATTTACTCTTATCCCCTTTCCATGAAAAATAATACCAACTACCCCTACTTGTAATATAGGTAAGGTCAATATCATGTATTGTATCATCAGGTAAGCTATCTATTTTTTCTTTCAACGCTTTAATCGAAGGATGCAGACGAAGCTGAAGCACATTGAACACATTTTTTCCTGTTTCATTTTCAATTTCCTGTAACGCATCAATATTCCATGGATTAAGTACGACAGGTTTTTCGCAAATCGCATCTGCATTACTTCTGAGCGCTAATCTTATATGTGCATCATGTAGAAAATTGGGTGAACAAATACTAAGATAATCTACCTTTGTACCCTGCCTTCTCAATTTGTCAATGTGCCTGTCAAAGCGTTCAGACTCTTTAAAAAAGTCAGATTCAGGGAAATAACTATCTATAACACCAACGCTGTCATGTGGGTCAAACGTAGCTAACAATCTATTACCGGTATCTTTGATAGCTTTTAAGTGTCGGACAGCGATATAACCGGCAACTCCAATCAAACCAAAATTATAAACTTTATCAGACATAGGAATCAGGATTTAAAAAACCACAAATTTAATCAATTATTTTTCTTACTTTTCCTTTTTCAAGCAAATATTTTTCTTTGCTTTCAGGGCAAACGGCAACACCTTTCTGGTCAAACTCCAATTTATGGCCAAACTCACTCATCCATCCTGTTTGCCTTGCAGGATTACCAACTACCAATGCATATGAGGGTACGTCTTTAGTTACTACTGCTCCCGCGCCTATAAAAGCATATTCTCCAATATTATTTCCACAAACTACTGTTGCATTGGCACCAATAGAAGCCCCCTTTTTTACAATTGTTTCAAGATATTGATCTCTTCTGTTTACTGCACTCCTTGGGTTAACAATATTGGTGAAAACCATAGAAGGCCCGCAAAAGACGTAATCTTCCAGTTCCACACCTTCGTAAATGGAAACATTGTTTTGGACTTTCACAAAATTCCCGATTTTGACGTTATTCCCAACATTGACATTCTGACCAAAGACACACTTTTTTCCGATCTTAGCGCCGGTTTGGATATGGGTAAAGTGCCAGACCTTGGTGCCCTCACCGATTTCCACATTGTCATCGACATAACTGCTTTCATGGACAAAATATTTTTTATCACTCATAGCATCACCGATTATTTATAAAATTCTTCTAATTTTTTAATAACATATTCCTGCATCTCTTTTTTCAATTCCGGATAAATGGGAATGGCGATTGTGTGTTTGGCTGCATATTCGGAATGGGGAAAATCGCCGCTTTTATAGCCCAGGTACTGAAAGCATTCCTGTTCATGAAAAGGCACCGGGTAATAGACTTCATTGCCGATATTGGCTTCTTTCAAAAAGGCGCGCAAGTCATCCCGCTGATCATCTACCGACAGAATATATTGATTGTAGATGTGATGTTCCCGGCCATAAGCAGGAACAGGTTTATTGATAGCGTCAATAGTCAGGTGTTCATCATAGTATGCCGCATTCTTACGTCGGGCACGATGCCAATCTTCCAGGTATTGCAATTTCACTGACAGCACTGCCGCCTGAATCGCGTCAAGACGAAAGTTGCCGCCGATCAGGGCATGATAATATTTTGGGGCAGACCCATGGTTACGCAGCTTGACCAGTTTGTTGTAGAGCGCCTCATCATTGGTTACCACCATGCCGCCATCGCCAATTCCGCCGAGGTTCTTGCTGGGAAAAAAGGAGAAGCAACCCATAGTCCCGATAGAACCGGCTTTCTGAAGTCCCTTTTCTGACGGATAAGTGGAACCAATCGCCTGGGCGCCATCTTCGATAACCGGAATATTATATTGATTGGCAATGGCCATAATGCCATCCATATCCGCGCACTGTCCGTAAAGATGAACAGGAATAATGGCTTTGACCTGATCAATTTTATCGGGATTATTATCAAACCACTGCTTCAGTAATTTTGGATCGAGATTATAGGTTTTGGGGTCAATGTCCACAAATACCGGGGTCGCATTAAGCCGCGCTACTGTTCCGGCAGTGGCGAAAAAAGAATAGGGTGTTGTAATGACAATATCATCCTGAGAAATATCCAGCGCCATCAGGGAAATCAACAAGGCGTCAGTTCCCGAAGAAACACCCACACCATATTGACAGCCGGCATAGTCTGCTACAGCCTTTTCCAGTTCCTTAACCTTTGGTCCCATGATATAACGGGTGGATTCCACGACCTCTTCAATGGCATCATACATTTCGCCCCGGATTGTCTCCAGTTGCGCTTTTAAATCCAATAGTGGTACCTGCATTAAAATCCCTTTCATTTATTAAGCCGTAATCTAATAAACTTTTAGAAGAATTTAAATCCAATTTTTATTGCGAGCAGATATACAATGATCACTTCCAATTAAATTAAATCGAGTAGGGTAAAGTAGAACTTTTTTTTCTTAGTT
>CAYTLS010000527.1:0-2787 GCA_964438745.1 uncultured bacterium | reverse complement strand
CACAGACTTCCGACGGACCCGCCGGCATATCAATGGCGATTTCATTGGAAACCAGCTGTTTGGCGGCAGTCACATACTGGTTACCAGGTCCAAAAATTTTGTAGACCTGTGGAACTGATTCAGTACCGTAAGCCATGGCTGCAATGGCTTGAGCGCCGCCGACTTTAAAAACTTTGGTGGTGCCGGCTTTTTGGGCCGCGTATAGGATTGCCGGGTGGATTTTGCCTTCTTTGTTGGGTGGGGTACAGAGCGCAATCTCCTTACAACCGGCGATTTTTGCCGGGACAGATAACATCAAAACAGCAGAAAACAGGGGCGCTGTGCCGCCGGGAATGTAGAGTCCGACTTTTTCAATCGGGACTTCTTTCTGCCAGCATTGCACACCGGGCGAGGTTTCAACGATTTTCGGCGATAATTGTTGTGATTTATGAAATTTAGTGATATTGTCGATAGCGAGATCAATGGCTTTCTTCAGATCATCATTTAAGGTTGTTTCCGCATTGGTAAACTCCTGTTCGGTGACAGCCACAGATT
The DNA here is from genome assembly GCA_964438745.1 of uncultured bacterium. GTDB lineage: Bacteria > Fidelibacterota > UBA2242 > UBA2242 > JAFGTP01 > JAFGTP01. The sequence continues at coordinate 2,253 of CAYTLS010000527.1, read as the reverse complement.
CGATATCCACCTGGTCGAACTTATTGCTGAATTTTCGCAGGGCAGTATCGCCGTTTTTTCTGACTTCTTTGATGATTTCCAAAATAGCGGGTTTGATTTCCTCAATGCTGGCAGAGGGTCGCTTTAGCAGCCAGTTATAATCTTTCGATTCGGGATATTTGATTATATTCATGAATTTTCTCCTCAGTCAATCATTTTTTCCAATGGCACGACGATAATGCCTTCGGCGCCGGCCTGTTTCAACCGCTGGATGCGTTCCCAAAATTCACTCTCTTCGATTACCGATTGTACGGAACTCCAGCCTTCGATGGAAAGCGGTACAATGGTGGGGCTTTTGATTCCTGGTAGAATGCCAACAATTTCCTTAATGGCATCATTTGGCGCGTTCATCATAATATATTTCCGCTTTTTGGCGCGACGCAGGGCGCGAATGCGAAAAATAATCTCGTCGATGATTTTTTGTTGCTCATCATCTATATTATCATGGGCGATTATGACAGCTTCCGACTGTATAATAGCATCTACTTCCTTTAAGCCATTACTAATAAGCGTACTACCGGTGCTGACAATATCAAATACCGCGTCGGCCAAACCGATACCCGGAGCGATTTCCACAGAGCCACTGATCTCATGGACATCGGCTTTTACATTTTCTTTGGCTAAATAATTTTTAAGAATATTGGGGTAGGAAGTGGCGACGCTTTTTCCTTCCAGGCTTTGAATGTTGTTATAACTAAAATCCTTGGGTACACCGATTGACATACGACAGCGGGAGAAGCCCAGCCGTTTAATGATCTTTACCTTTCGTTCTTTTTCCAGAAACACATTTTCACCAACAATACCAATATCAGCAATACCATCAGCAACGACTTCCGGAATGTCATCATCTCTGAGGTACAGAACCTGCAGCGGGAAATTGCTCGCTTTGGCTTGAAGTTTGGCCTTCCCATTTTGAATATTGATGCCACTGTCCTCCAGTAATTTCATTGTCTTTTCGCTCAAGCGTCCTTTTTTTTGCACTGCTAATGTGATCATATTATTCCTTTCTCTATTTTTTATTATTTTTATTTACCACGAAACAAACCAAATATACGAAAATTATAAATTTTAAAAGCCCGAACACTTTCACTGGCATCCGGGCTTTAAAAAATTTATATGTAAAATTTCATTACCCGGAAATCCAATGTCCATGATGATGACTATGATGTACTGTAATAGTTGGTATTAATTGCATTATTTCATCCTGTTAAAAAATAAGTAACTACTCAGTTCTATACTCTTGTAAGCGACAATTCCTATTGTCGCTCAATCACTTATCTCCATCTTAACCGGATAATAGGAATTATCCTTTACAGAAGCAAGGTACCTGAGCAGTTACAAAAATAAAAAAGCCGGCATTTTTTAGAACACCGGCTTAATGTAAATTTATGACAACAAATTGGTTACATCGACCGGCCTTGCGGTGTATGATGATGGATGTGCCAATGGTTGTTGTTAATTTTTGTAATCATTTTCTTACTTTCTAATTGCTGATAATTTATTGCGAAAAAGTTTTAAAGCAAATAAAAAAGTTAATATTTACAAAAAGTTTAACCTGCCTTCTTCATAAAATATAGACAATGCCTGCTTCGCGTCATTATGCTTACTTTCGTAGGGGCTGGATATTCTCTATCCGCACAGACCGGATGTTCCATCTGAAACTATTGGGATTAACCGGAAGGTCATTCTATCTGTCATATGTGAGTGTTATCTGATTTTTACATTTTTTTTCTTATTACTTATTTTTTGTAACCAAATGATGTCCCTTCACTCAAACCACTCGAAAATTAAAAAATAATTACTAAAATTGGAGAAAAAACTTATGATTGCCGTAAATGAAAATTATTGTCCCCAAAACCATCCCTGCCCCGTAGTCAGCCGTTGTCCTTTAGGTGCGATAGAACAAAAGGACTATTTTTCAGCGCCAACCATTAATAAAGAGAAATGCACGGATTGTGGCGCCTGCACCAAGTTTTGTGGTGTATTTCAGGAACAGAATTTATGATGGAAAAAGTAAAAGTATATTTAAAGGAGCACAAATTGGCAGCACGTATTATTTCAACATTAATTGGTGCAGGTCTGGGTTTTGCTTACTATAAATTTATAGGTTGCCGATCAGGCGCATGTCCGATTACCAGTAATCCCTACATTAGTACAGTATGGGGTGCGGTAATGTGGATTTTAATTGCCGGATAAGATATCACTTTGCATTAT
>CAYTLS010000526.1:0-2793 GCA_964438745.1 uncultured bacterium | reverse complement strand
GTCAACCTGGTGGAAAAAATCCCCGGTTCCTATGAAATCTATGAGAATCCCAAAGGTCAGGTTTTTCTAAGAAAAAAAAATAAGTCCTATATTCGGGATAAGGACATAAAACTGGTTGAACAGATGATTTCAGACCGGACCGACCTGGAGCATTTTTATCTAAATTGTCAGGGCAATTCTATTATTATTTATTTACCGGATTTTAACCTGGAGGACATTGGCGGAACCCTTAATGTGACTATGGTTGGCGAGGAAATAAAACTCAATCAGTTCAGCCCGGGAAATTTAGCCTATTCGCCCTATATCCAAATTGTCTTTGATGTCGATGATGAGGCCTATACACTGGAAAAAATCGATAAAAAAGACCAGTTGGACCGGTGGAAAACTATTGAAAAATCTGCTGATCTGGAAACATTAATCGTTAATAACATCGAACAATTTTCTCACAAAACCTATTCCAAACTTAAAATTTTATTTCTGTAAAAAACTATGCTAAAAATCACTGATTACTCCTTCGGTAAAATTCTAATTAACAATAAATTATATCGCAAAGATTTGATCATCACCGGTGAACAGGTTTATCCTGGCTGGTGGCGCGATAAAGGTCATAGTATCAGTTTAGGTGACATCTCTTTAATTGTTGATTATCAGCCTGATATAATATTTATTGGCACCGGAAAGATGGGGATGATGAAAGTCAGTGATGATTTCATTACAACTGTAAAATCGGTTGGGATTGATGAAGTAATCTATGCCCGGTCCGGTCAAATAGTGACTGTTTTTAACCAATGTAAAAAGGAGCGAAAGGCACTCGCCATTCATTTAACCTGCTAATGAAATTAACGATTTTAGGAAGTGGCACACATATACCGGTAGAACACCGCTCTAATCCGGCCTATTTGCTTGATATCGAAGGAGAAACAATCTTGCTGGACTGCGGATCAGGAACATTGCGTCAGATTGCCAGAGCCGGTCGCAACGAATGGGAAATCGATAAAATATTTTTATCTCATTTACATATTGATCATACAATCGACCTGATCCCATTATTTTTCACCTTTAAAAATCAACAAAAGGAACAAGAGCCTTTTAAAATGATCCCGATTTATGCCCATGAGATTTTTGCTGAGAGACTGGAAAATTTGGAAAACATTTACGGGAAATGGATAAAATCAGAAAAACGGGGCTACCGGCATATAGGATTGCTACCCAATCAAAATATTGTAAAGAATATTAAAATAGAGACCTTTGCCGCTGATCATGCCGACAGCAGTCTGATTGTTCGAATGACAGACCGTCAAAGCCGCAGTTTTGTATACAGTGGAGACACCGCTCTGACGGAAAATTTAATTAGAGCCGCCTGGAGGGCCGATCTCATGCTGGTCGAATGTACCGGTAGGGAGAATCAGCCTGTGAAGGGGCATTTGTCACCAGCCGATGTAAAAAATTTAATTATTGAATCAAATGTCAAAAAAGTAGTCGTAACGCATATAGATCCTGAAAATGATCACGCGGATCTGGCAGCCCAAATAAAAGCAGGTGATACGGAAGTGATCATAGCAAAAGATTTAATGGAAATTTCGTGCCGAACACAAAATTGTACATAAGATATATTATGTAAACTAAATTAAGTGAGTGCTTTTTGGTACTTCCCTTTTTGAAGATAAATATTTTTGAAACCGATAATAAAAGGAGTTATGATGGAATCTTTTTCTGTAACCACTCAGCACAGAAATCAATTTATCGATATCACCGCAGATGTTAAACAGGCTGTTAAGAAATTAAATATCTCTGATGGCGTTGTAACCATCTTTTGCCCGCACACTACCGCTGCGATTACAATCAATGAGAATGCTGATCCTGATGTGACCCGCGACATGAACCAAAAATTGAACTCATTGATTCCACCCCATGAAAACTATGCCCACGCTGAAGGTAATTCTGATTCCCATATTAAAAGTTCGCTGGTGGGCAACTCATGCCAGGTTATTGTGGAAAATGGTAATTTGAAACTGGGAACCTGGCAGGGAATTTATTTCTGTGAATTTGACGGTCCAAGATCTCGCAACGTTTGGGTGCGGTAGTTTTCTAAATTGATAGATCTGCCCTATCCTATTGGTTTGCCTGATTTTAAATAATTGTTTGTAATAGACTTATCAACAACCAATCCGGTAAATAATACTGTAACCCTTACTTGATTTGTCTATCTTACCCTATAGTTAAAAATTGAGGATAATATATGATCAAACCTGAGAACAGTATCTTTGTTATTTTTGGTGGTACCGGCGATCTTACCCGGCGAAAAATAATTCCTGCCCTATACAGAAATTATAAGCAAGGATTATTACCGGAAAATTTTAGTATTGTCGGTCTGGGGCGTACCAAATTTGACGATCAATCTTACCGTGAGAGCTTTCATGAGTGGCTGGATAATAATGATGATGTGAATGAATTTCTTTCACATATTCACTTTAAAAACCTTGATGTCGGTTCCAGCGATGATTTTAATGAATTGAAATCATTTTTAATCACCTTGAATCAGCAGATCAACGCAAATAATAACTACCTTTTTTATCTGGCAGTCGGACCTACCTTTTTTGAGCCAATTATCGAAAAATTGGGGTCAGTCAATCTTTGCAGTAAAAGTTCCAAATCCGGCTGGCAACGACTGGTTGTGGAAAAACCCTTCGGTAGTGATTTAAAATCTGCTAAAGCTTTGAATAATAAACTACTACACTATTTCAATGAAGAAGATGTTTACCGTATTGATCACTATCTGGGAAAAGAAACTGT
>CAYTLS010000525.1:0-2794 GCA_964438745.1 uncultured bacterium | reverse complement strand
TATATTATCAATTTTAACTTTTAGGCAGTATTAATAATATACCAACCTTTTCAAATGGTTGTGATTTATTATATTGCGGTTGGCACTAGGAAGACACAATAACAAATCCAATCATCGGGTATCAATCTAACTATCTATTCCAAACTCAAAAACCATACTCTTCGGACTTATGCATTGTACCACCAGGTATCGGTTTCTGGAACTTCCGGCGCAACATCCAGTTTTTGTTCCCATTCCTTTAGCATTTCCCGGTGCTCCTGAATAATTCCGGCGTACCGGGGGTCCTTAGCAAGATTTTTCGTTTCATCAGCGTCCTGTTGCATATTAAAAAGTTGTTCAGCTGTGTCATCTTTATAAACGATATATTTATACTCTTTCGTACGAACCATTCTGCCGGTGTTGCTACTAACCTCCGAGACAATAAATTCATGTCCCTCAGTTTTTTCATTTTCCAGGATCGGTTTTAAGCTCATCCCACGCATTTCCGGCGGAGGTTCAATATTCAGGTAGTCACAAATAGTTGGAAAAATATCAAGGCCGGAAACTAAATGGGTTCTGTCGGTTTTCCCTTCGGGAATTCGGCCGGGCCAGGAAAATATTAAAGGCACACTGATGGTTTCCTCATAAAAAGTGCTTTTGCGTACCATCTGATGGTGCCCCATTCCTTCACCATGGTCAGAAGTAAATATGATCAGTGTTTCTTTCTCCCTGCCACTATCTTCGAGGGCCTGCAGAATTTTGCCTACTTCGTGGTCAACCATCTCGATGTGGCGGTAATAGCTCCAGCGATAATAACGCCATTGATTTTTATCCCAATTACCGATAGAGGGGTCTCTTGTTCTGCGTTTTCTGATGATGCTTTTTGGTTCAGGCAATGCACCATCATATTCAAAATTTGCGGGTAAAGGTGGATATTCTTCTACTAATTCAGGATACCGCTGTTTCTCAGGAACTTCGGTATTGAGCCGCAGCCATTCACAAATATCGTGTGGTTGCATATAGGAGGCCACCAGAAAAAAAGAATTTGAGCGATCACGATTAAGAATATACCCTTCGCAGGCGCGGGAGACCGTCGCATCATTGATATATCCCATGCCGCCACGGCCGGTATTTATCACACGAAAGCCCGGAATAAATTTTGTGTAAGATCCAGGCAAATGCCATTTACCTGTATAGACTGTTTCGTAATCAGTCTTTTTTCTCAACCACTGCCCAATATTTGGCATTGTGTCACGAATCGGTCTGCCGTTTCTATATACACCGGTTTCACTAGATGGCCTACCAGTAAATATTGCGCTACGGGCGGGACTGCAAACAGGATTATTGCTATAGGACTGCTTAAAGCTTACCCCTCGCTTTATAAGTTTATCCAGGGCCGGCGTTTCCAGGTATTCACACCCGCCGGCAGAAATCGTATCCATGGTCTGTTGGTCCGTCATGATTAGAACAACATTAGTAGGTTGTGCATATTTACCTGTAGCCTGATCGCAAAGGATAGCCGTCCTTGACAGGGCCATTGTACCCAGAAGCAAACCGCCACTTATTTTCATAAAATCACGGCGTTCCATGTTTTTAGATTTATTCCTGGTGTTCATTTTTTACCTCCCTGGTCCTGGGATTGTTGTCTCTTTTCACGCTGATAATATTTCAGTTCATTTTCTAAACGCTTTTCAACCGCAGCTTCCGCATTATCATCCAGGATTATTGCTTTATTTAGGCTGGTAGCCAACAACACGCGGTGGGCATCATCCAAAAAATATTCATAGGGTAAAACACCATTTCCAATTTCATTGAACCACTGTAGTTTCACTTCTTTATTTTTATACTTAAAGGGATAAACACCACGATAAGTTAATTTATGGTTTTTTTTCAGGGCCCTTAAATTCTCAAACAAATTGAAGGAAAGTATCCTGTTTGTTTTGAATTCCAAACGCTGGATTGCTTCAAACAATGACCAGTTAGAGCTAATTGTCTCCGGTTCCACAGCTTTTAAGGCTTGTTTTGAATTTATGGCCGATTTTTCCGTTATTTTCATTTCTGGCATGGCACGACCGTCAGGATCAATAAATTGACTAGTAAAATTCCATTTATGAGGAGTGGCGATCTTATTCAGCCGGCACCAAATATGCGCTTCAATCGTGTTCACAAAGGCGTCATCATTAACCATTTTTTGCACAATCTCCAATGTAAAGGTCTTTTTACCCTGGACTTCTTTTTTTATTACTTTCCGATCTATCTTTAAATAGCCGGTTGTATGATTTTTGGTATCAAAATATCCATGGGTCCCCCAAATACGATAGATTTGGGTCCAATTACCTTGAGGATTGAAATCTTTTTTTATTTGAGAAAATTCTCCGAATTCACCCATCTCTTTTAATAAATTCGGTGATAATGGCGATCCCAATCTCTTTCTAGCCATAGGCAACTCCTTTGTATGCCTTTTCATTTTTTTTATATTGCAACTTAAAACCTTACTTAATCACTACAAATTTTCCAACCTGAGTATCACCTGTATTCAGGTCCTTAACTGTAAAGAAGTATAACCCACTTGCAATGGCCTGATCCACATAGGATGTTAAGTTCCAATCTTCAAATCCACGAGTCGAACTATGATGCTCAATTTTCTTAATAAAATCTCCCGACACTGAGAAAACTTTGATAACGCAGTCAGTGGGCAGGTTTATAAATTGAATCTTACGGTCCTGTTTCATCCAGGGACGCCCTGGCGGGGCCTTTTCCCATGGCGGATTATATTCGTAATAATTAATATCCCCCCGGTAAGGATTGGGAACGA
>CAYTLS010000524.1:0-2796 GCA_964438745.1 uncultured bacterium | reverse complement strand
CCAAGAAATATAAAAAGTTTTACATTCCCTCTGTCAAAAATGACAAGTGAGGATAATATAGAAAACTTCAAGCTCAATGGCTAAAAAAAAATCGAGGAATTTTTAAATTCTGTGAAGAAAATTTAAGTGAAAAGAAAAAGGAAACTAACAACTTGCCTTAACCTTATAAAGCATGTGTGAACCAGTAATCATAATTTGGTACTGAATTATTTATCATCGTGTTCATTATCTGAAATATTTTTCATTTGAAGGACTTCGCCAATCAAGGCTCCCAAATCTTTAAGTTCTATTGGTTTTCCCAGGACATACCCCACATTATATCGTTTTTTATTTTCCGGTGACACTTCTGCACCCCAGCCAGTGACAACGGCAATTCTTGTGGTATATCCTATATTTTTGATTTCTTCTGCCAGCTGCCAACCACTCATTCCCGGCATACCAATATCAGTGATCACCAGGTCGTACTTATTTCCTTTGGCTAAAAATTCCAGGGCTTCTGCGCCATTAGCCGCAAAATCACCGGTATGACCTAATATTTTCAGCATTTTTTCACCAAACTTGCGAATCATATCTTCATCATCTACCCAGAGTATATTTGCAGTTCCGGCATATTCTTTTTCTTTTTTATCAGAAGTTGACTGCTTATTTGAAATCGGTAAGGTAAATTCTATGACGGTTCCTTTTCCTATTACACTCTCTTTAATATAGACTTCTCCGTTATGATCTCTTATTGCAGAATAGACCTGGGCCATTCCTAGGCCTCGCCCCGGTTCAAAACCTTTAGTCGAAAAGAAAGGCTGGAAAATCTTTTTCCGGGTTTCTTTGTCCATACCGGTTCCTGTATCAGATACACTGACATAAACTTTGTCGTCATACTCAACTGTACTGATTGTTATCTTGCCGCCGTCCGGCATCGCCTCAGCGCTATTCTTGATGAGATTAAACAGACAGGCTCTTAGTTCTCCCTCATCTCCTTCAATATAATTCCTGGCCTGATAATCTGGCTTAATTTCAATATAAATTCCTTTTTCCTGGTATTGATTTAACAATAGCTTCGCTTCTTTAATTACATCCTCAATGAGATTATTAATTTTTATCGGTACGGATTCTTTTTGCGCCTGACTTTTTTGAGAAAACCGTTGCAATTGCCGGACGCGGGAGGCAGCATCCCCGGCAGAATGTTTAATTGATTCCAGGTATTGGTTTAACTCTTCGGGTTCTTCCGATGCCATTGCCATTTCCACACCACCCAAAATAATTTGCAAAGCATTATTAAAATCATGGGCAACACCGGATGCCAGTTCGCCAATAGCCGACAGGCGTTCCTGCCTGATAGCAGCCTTTTCAAGATTCCGGATTTCAGTGATGTCCCTCTGGATACCGATGTAAGATGAAATAACGCCATTTTCATCAGTCAGGGGAGCAACAGTTATTTCACAAATAAATTCAAAACCGTCCTTTCGTTGATCTAATAGCTCACCTTGATATATTTCTCCTTTTGCAACAGTCTCGAACAATTCCTTCTGAATTTCTTCGGCTCTGGGATCAATAACGAAATGATCAGTATGTTTTCCGGCTAATTCATCTAAAGTATATCCAAACAATTTTTCCGCACTTTTATTGATATAGGTTATGTGGCCTTCTATGTCAGTAGCCACAATAGCTTCATGCATATTTTCCGTTATGGCACTCAGGAAACGCATTTGCTTTTCGGCTTTTTTGCGTTGCGTGATATCATTGAAAGTAACAACAACATTGTGATGAATGTATTGGGCATATATTTCGCAAATTTTTATAGATTGATCTTTGCAAGCAATACGGTACTCACCTGTGTTTATTGCAGTATCTGCTTTTTGGGTATTTTCCAAAAATGGTTTCCAGCGTTTAATAGCATGCTTTCTATATTCATAATCAGGATAAGCGAGTTTATACCATTCGGATACTGTAGCAGGTGAATGACCAAACATATTTTTTGCATTTTGGCTCCAATATTGGATTTTTTCATTACTTAAATCAGCCATTGCAACCGGGAATGGACTTTCATCAACTATTAAGTTGAATTTTTCTTCACTTTCTTTTATCGCTTCCTCTGCCTGCTTGCGCTCGGTGATATCATACATTGAAACAACAGCACCTTGTTTTTTCCCATCGGCGTCAAATATTGTGCTCCCGCTTACTGCAAGAGAGTATGATTTTCCTTGTTTTGGTATGATCATCATTTCTATGTTATTAAACTGTTTTCCTTCTAATGCTTTGAAAAGCGGAATATCCTTGGTTTGCATTTTAGTTTTTCCATCAGGAAAATATAAGTCATAGTATTCGGCCCATTTGTCAGCGCTTATTTCTACCTGTGGTAAGCCATGAAACTTCTGTGTTGTTTTATTAAAATAAGTTAGTTTTCCGTCAGCATCGCAAGCGACAACACCAACTTTAAGATTATCAAGCAAAGCATTGATAAATATGCTCTGTTGTTTTGATTCTTTTGTTTTTTGTTTTAAAGTTTCTTCTGCCTTCTTGCGCTCGGTGATATCCTGGAAAGACCCCCACAATAGGGTTGTTTTTCCTTCGTGGTTCATTTCTCCTCTTCCGCGGGAAACACAAGTTCGTATTTCACCATCTGAACAGATGGCCTTTACTGTAACTTCATAAGGTGTGCCGAATTTAAGACACGCTTCAATTGCTTTATTTAATTCCTCATAACTTTCTTTGTCATAAAATCCTTTTTGCTCTGCCCATTTGGGCGCACCCTTTTCGGGATTAAGTTTAAAAATTTTAAATAAGCCATCGGACCAATAG
>CAYTLS010000523.1:0-2804 GCA_964438745.1 uncultured bacterium | reverse complement strand
AAATCAGGTCGAAACTTGAAAAGGTCATTGAGAATCTGTAATACTGCATGAAGTTTAAATGGTAGAAATATTCAGAGAAACTTTTAAAATGAGAAAACAACTTTTTTTATTGACCATCGTATTTTTTCTGGCTTTCACAGCGAATGCACAGGAAGGCGAACGGTTAAAAGTAATCACAGGGGTACGTGTTAACCCTTTTGTGATGTATGATTTTGACGGTAACAAAAGGGAAATAACGCGTATCCATGCCGAATTGGGCGCCATGTTTAACAATAAAACCTATCTGTCGGTGGGATACACGCCCTTTGCCAACGCCATCTACAATTTTAACGAATACTGGTTTGTAGGGTTCGACAAAAAAATCCCGGTATCGTGGGTTTTGGCGGAAGAGTATATGATAGATGAAAATAAATTCATAGTCCAGACCGGCCCCAATTTCAAATTAGGGAACGTGGGAAATGCGTTTGTATTTCTGTTTACCCCTGTTGATAATATTGACTGGGGCTTGAAAGTGGGCGCTTTTATTCCTTTAAATGTGGTTTTGCATAAAGATTAGTTCACATGTTCAAATCTGTATTTACCATCAGTAAAATGGACTGCCCTTCCGAAGAATCCCTTATCAGGATGAAGCTGGAAGGGATTTCATCCGTTAAAAACCTAGTTTTTGATATTGAAAACCGGAAGCTGGAGGTATATCATTCAGGCCCTGTGGATGAAATCCACCAGGCAATCAGCCAGCTAAAATTAGGTGACAAACTCGGAAATACTGTCGAAACGGAATTACCGCCCGGCGCAGACGATTCACAACAGCGGAAAATACTCTGGTGGGTGCTGGGCATCAATTTTACCTTTTTTGCCGTGGAAATGACCACTGGCTGGATTTCACATTCTATGGGATTAGTGGCTGACTCGCTGGACATGCTGGCTGATTCTATTGTTTACGGGCTCAGCCTTTTTGCAGTGGGTGCGGCCATTTCACGAAAGAAAAAAGTAGCCAAAATCAGCGGGTATTTCCAGATGGGGCTGGCTACGCTGGGTTTTGCCGAAGTGCTGCGACGTTTTTTCAGCAATAGCGAAACGCCCCTTTTTCAGTGGATGATTATTGTTTCCATCCTGGCGCTTGCCGGAAACCTGGTTTCGTTGTGGCTCATCAACAAAGCCAAAAGCAAAGAAGCGCACATGCAGGCCAGCGCCATATTCACCTCCAACGACATCATCGTGAACGGCGGGGTTATCCTGGCCGGTATGCTGGTGTATTTACTAAACAGCAAATGGCCTGATTTGGTCATTGGTGGCATTGTTTTCACCTTTGTGATGCGCGGGGCAGTGAGGATTTTAAAACTTTCGAAGTAATCAATTATGGCACACGCGCATGAACATACTACGCAAAAAAGTTACGGAAAAGCTTTTGCCATTGGCATTGGTTTAAACATCGCCTTTGTTGCTGTTGAAATATTTTATGGTCTGGCAGCCAACTCATCAGCATTATTAGCCGATGCAGGTCACAATGCCAGCGACGTTCTGTGTTTGATTTTTGCCTGGGCAGCAATCCGGCTTGCTTCTATAAAGCCAAAAGGGAAATATACATACGGTCTTCGAAAAACAACTATCCTTGTATCGATACTCAATGCGCTGTTGCTTTTTGGAGCAGTAATAGCCATCGGTTGGGATGCCATAGGGAAATTCAAAAATCCCGAACCCGTGGCAGGTACTCAAGTGATGATTGTTGCCGGAATAGGCGTGGTAATCAATACCATTACGGCTTTGCTGTTTATGAAAGGCCAAAAAGTCGACCTGAACATCAAAGGAGCATTCCTGCACATGGCTGCCGATGCCGGGGTGTCGTTGGGAGTGGTTGTTGCCGGATTATTGATTAACCTCACCGGAATCGAATGGATTGACCCGGTAATGAGTTTTATCATCATCCTGGTCATCCTTTGGGGCACCTGGCGCTTGTTTACCGATTCCATAGATTTGGCGCTGGATGCCGTACCTAAAAACATCAACCTCGAAAAAGTCAGGGAATTACTGTTGGCACAAAAAGGTGTTGAAGAAATTCACGACCTACATGTTTGGGCAATGAGCACCACCCAAATAGCTTTAACCGCCCACCTGATAATGCCCAAAGGGTATCATGATAAATTTATTGCTGAATTACAGGAGAAACTTGAACACGAATTCGGGATAGGACACACAACCTTTCAAATTGAGAATGAAAGGATTGAAAAAGAATGCAAAACTGTTTGTTGAAAACTTTAAAGAAATGAAAATTCAATACCATTCAATCATAACCTGCCCAAATTGCGGGCATCAAAAAGAAGAAGAAATGCCGGAGGGTTCCTGCCAGTTCTTTTATGAATGTAAAAATTGCCATACCGTTTTAAAACCAAAACAGGGCGATTGTTGCGTGTTTTGTTCGTATGGAACAGAAAAGTGTCCTCCCATTCAATCTGGGCAATGTTGTTGAATTTTTGTTTATATAAAATTTAGTTCTTAAAATCATTAGAAAGCCCACCCTATTTGTTAGCACATTGGCAAGCCCCACAAGCAAACACACGACCAAAGCTTACCAAAGAGCTTACAAAGCCAGCCCAAGTAACCGCCTTTAAGGGCGGTTTTAGGGTTGCCCTCCCACAAAAAAGCAAAATAAATTTGTGCTTCGTGGATAGGTTGGTGCGGATTGAAAAAGACAGTGAAATGACAGCTAAATAATTGATAAACAGACAGAAATGAATGAACACCAGCCCCTAATCGAGTAGGTTGCCGTGAGGCAGATACCTCACGGAGAACCTCTCACACCACCG
>CAYTLS010000522.1:0-2806 GCA_964438745.1 uncultured bacterium | reverse complement strand
ATCAAAAAAGATATTCCTTTGCGGTTCTACCAGGGATTCAGCATGAATAAAAAATCACAGATCGATGTGCATATTACAACTGAAAACCGGCAGATAAAACAAATCAAAGTCGGTGGTAACTGCAAAAACTTTCAAAAGAAAAGGTTCTAATAACAGGCTGCTAACTCTAATTCCTATAGCGTTAATTTTCAATTCAAAAATCCACTCCTGCGAAAAAATAATGCAGGCTATATCAATTTTCACAGTCTACTGAATCGGCAACCGTTGTTTTGGGTTTCAGCAATTCAGCGCGCTTTTCCAAATGGTCTTCCAAATCAATATAAGGAATCCCTTCCTGCCACCATTTTGGCGTTTTGGCATCCATCAGGTAATGGTCAAAGAACTCTTTCATACGAATGGTATAATCTTTCCGGTTAACGGTTTTTCCCAAGCCGTGATTTTCACCTTTATATTCCAGCATGTCGGCCGGTTGTCCCATTCGCCGCAAAGTATTGTAATACTCAATTCCCTGGTTCCAATCCACAGCCCCATCCTTATCATTGTGGAGCATCAGTAGTGGTGTTTCCACTTTTTGCGCATGATACACCGGTGAATTCCGGGTATAGGCATCCAGGTTATCCCAGTACCCGCCTTTGAAGCGGCCCTGGCTGGATTCAAATATCGCCATGTTGGCCCCACCGGTATTCCAGTAAATTGACGAATACATGCTCAGCATATTGGTCAGCGGCGCACCGGCGCAAGCAGCTTTAAATATATTTGTTTGTGTAATTGTAAAGGAAGTCTGGTAGCCACCCCATGAATGGCCCTGAATACCCAGTTTATTGTCATCGACAATACCGGTTTCAATAGCAGCGTTTAATCCCGATATAATACAATCAACAGCCGACATCCCCGGATCATTTAAACGGTAGGTAATATCAGGAGTGAAAACGGCGTAACCATTACTGGTGTAATAGGAAAAATTCATGATTCCGGCCAGTCGCGGTCGCAAATAATGATTTGCTCGCTGGGATAGTTTCTCGTACATATAGACGATCGTTGGGTATTTTTGGCCTTTGGAATAATTGGCAGGCAAATATAGTACACCCTGCAACGAATCACCGGCTTCAGTCACATAATTGATGATTTTCCGGCCTGAGGACCAATGGATACAGCTTTGTTGTGGATTAGCGTCGGTTATTTGCTCAAAATTCTTAAAGTTATTTTTGGCAAAATAATAGTTCGGAAAATCTTTATAATTTTCTCTTGTGAATACAAAGGCCTGCTGGTCCCTGGCTTTTATTAATTCACGATACTCATGATCACTGAAAAAAATCTGTTCAAGACCGGCGCGTCCTTTTTTCAACCGGCCAATACCATTCTTCTTGGAATATTCGCCATACATTTTCAAATAAATATCTTTTCCCAGATCAATTCCCTCATCATCCGGATAAATCCTGTATTCGGTAAGGAACCTGATTTGTTTATCCCGTCCAATTTCCGTCAGGTTGACAAATTTCTTTCCGTCCCGGCGTACTTTCCAGATATCCCAACCGTCGGATAAGATCACATATTTGCTGTCCTCACTCCAGTCGAGCGGCGTTTCAGGTGGATTTTCGACGTTGTGGTCATCATCTTCATCAATAAAGCTAACGGGAATATCTTCCGTAATATTGATACTTTCACGCCTTTTCATATCATAGGTGTAAAAGTCGCCATTTTTGTAAAATAAAAAGTTCTCGTAATCCGGTGAGCACCCAAAATACCAGCGAATTTTTTCAAGGGCTAAATACTTTTCACCGGTTTCCAGGTCATGAACATACAGATCGAAATAAGTCCGTCCTTCCAGGCTTGATTTCAGATAATATTTTTCGCGGTCATATCCAACGGAAAACCGACCTCTTTTCGATTTCACATAATGACGGACAGAATCATCAGCCAGTCGATGAAATTTGTTGTTATCAGTATCAAAATATGCCGTGTAAAAATATTCTTCATCTTTTTTTTCATTAACCCACTGCTGGGATTGTAAGCGTTTATCTTTCCAGTGCCAGATAACCATATTGGGAATATCTTCCTCTTCATCATCACTTGAAACAGTTGAGTCTTCTTTGGCCACAGCTTCAGCAGTTTTTTCTATATCATGAATGCCAAAGAAAATACCGGTTAACTCTTCTTTCCAATGGGGTGTACAATTGGGACTGACAGTCATACTTTCAGGAAAATTTGGTATTTTTTTAGGATCAATATGTAATTTTTGAGGCACATTCTTTTTTAAATTTTTAAATCCGATGACACTAACGAAATCTTCTTTGTAATCGTCATGCTTTTTTGATTTAAGAAGACAGAACCCATCCCCTTCTTCTGTCCAGCTCAGGCGGCTATAATCGGCTTGATCACTTTCAAGTGATTTGATCTCACCGGTATGCATATTTCTTACTAACACACAGTTCCCGGCTTGATTTTCCGTATCGATCAACATTACCAGCCACTGGCCATATTTATCAAATTGAAATTCGCTGACATTACCAAAATTATAGTAGGTCGAATCAACAAGATGATATAAAATCAAATCCGACCCACGCCATTCACTCTTATCTGATCGGTTGCCGGGTATGTTGATATGAATTCCAACCCAGTTGGAATTGTATTCCGGTGTTTTGATCTTCCTGATGTTGTCAATTTTTTTCAACCCGCCGGTTTTCAGATTGACAATGCCCAACTCCTTTTTAATATCTTCTTTTTGCTCTCTCAGTTTATCATGTGTTTCTTTATCAGGGGCAATTTTAACCAATAAAAAGTCATTATTAAGGGAAAATTCAAGATA
>CAYTLS010000521.1:0-2809 GCA_964438745.1 uncultured bacterium | reverse complement strand
ATTCCGCTAAAAAGAAGATTGAAACCGGGAAAGTGGCATCGCATTACACAGCATATTATTTTAAATGAAAATAGTGATCCCAATGGTGTTTTGGAAGTATGGCTGGATGGTGAGAGAGTATTGTATCGAAAAGATATAATATTTCGATTGAAAGAACTTGGAAAAATCGATACCATGTATTTTTCAACCTTTTTTGGCGGTAATACCAAAGAATGGGGGCCACACCGGGACTGCCTGGTGTCTTTTGATAATTTTAGAGTGTGGTGAAAATAAAATTTTAGGAGAACTTTATGAAAAGAATAACACATTTACTGATAGTGTTAATATTTTTGGTCGGTTGTAGCTCGCAACCGGTATTGAAAATAATTGTTACAAATAATGATGTTGACAGGACACATGAAACAATTGAAATTAAATCTTCTGAATTGAAGGCTGCGGCTCCTGATCTGGGCCTCAATGAGGTTCAAATTTTTGATAAGGACAATACAATCATTACTTCTCAAAAAGTCGATGAAAATCTGGATGGCAAAATTGACCTGATTGTTTTTCAAACCAACCTGAAAACCAATGAAACCCAGACCTTTTTGCTGAAACCCGCTAATACTCCGGAAATTAAATCCAAGACCTTTGCCCGTTTCGTGCCGGAGCGTGAAAAGGATTTCGCCTGGGAAAATGACCGGATTGCCTTCCGCATGTACAGCCAGCAACTGGCGGAAAAAGAAAATGTGGACAGCGGTATTGATGTCTGGGTTAAAAGCGTCGACCACCTGGTGATCGATAAATGGTACGAAGGTGGAGATTATCATACAGACCGCGGTGAAGGGCTGGATTTTTATAAAGTGGGACCCAGTCGCGGTTGTGGCGGGTCGGCTTTTCTGGTTGATAAAAAATTGCAGCCTACTGGTGGCTATGTTGATTATAAAATGATTACAAATGGCCCTATTCGGTCTGAATTTGAACTCTCTTACAGCCCTTATGAAATTGATGGGAAAAAATACCAGGAAACCCGGCGTATCAGCATTGATGCCGGCTGGAATCTGAATAAAATACAATCCACCATCGATACTGAAAATTCTTTGCCCGTTGCAATAGGATTGAAAATGCAGGCTGATCCTGCTAAAGCCGCGGTAAATTCCGAAAAAGGATTTATAGCTCTCTGGGAGAATATCACTGATGAAATTGGTAGTTTAGGCCAGGCTGTTGTTATAAATAAGGCTAAAGACAGGGGAAGAGATATAATTAATAATCATCATCTTTTAATTACAGAATTTGGAAAAGATAACTCAATTGATTATTATGCCGGTGCAGGATGGTCAAAAAGCCCGCAATTTGATAATCAGGAAGATTGGTTGAAATACATTGAAAATATTGCTTATAGGATCAACCATCCGATAACAATTAGAATCGAAAAGTGAAAGGAACCATATTATGGAAATAAGATATAGTGCTGACCAGGTGCGGTTTCAGCGAATGACAACCGAAGAAATACGTGAGAATTTTTTAGTAGATCTTTTTGAAGAAGGGAAAATCAATTTCCTTTATTCTGAAGTAGATCGCGCAATTATTGGTGCTGCGGTACCGACTAATCAAAAATTAGTGCTTTCTTCTGCCAGGGAATTGGCCTCTGATTATTTTTGCCAGCGTCGTGAACTAGGAGTCTTGAATACCGGCTCAGCGGGAAGTGTAACTGTCGATGGTAAAAAATATAATATGGCGAACCGGGACGGATTATATATTGGACTGGGATCGGAAAAAATTGAATTCACCAGTGAAAAGTCTGATGATCCGGCTTATTTTTACCTCTTGAGTTATCCGGCCCACAAACAATATCCCACTAAGCAGGCGAAAAAAGCCGATGCCGAAGTCACTGAATTGGGTGCCAACGAAACCAGCAATAAACGGAAAATTTATAAGTATATTCATCCGGCCGGAATTCAAAGTTGCCAATTAGTGATGGGATTTACAGAACTTGATGAATGCAATGTCTGGAATACCATGCCGCCGCATACCCATGAACGTCGCATGGAGGGGTACATGTATTTTGATGTGCCAAAGGACAATGTGGTCTTTCACTTCATGGGAAAACCCTCAGAAACCAAACATATAGTTATTCGGAATCGTCAGGCGGTAATCTCACCCAGTTGGTCAATCCATGCCGGCGCCGGCACCAGTAATTATACCTTCATTTGGGGCATGGGAGGTGAAAACCAGGAATTTGGCGACATGGACCACATATCCATTGATGAGATAAAATAAGTAGGTAACCGCAAAGAACGCAAGGAACGCAACTCAATGCGTATTCTTTACAGTTAAAAAAGAGGAAATTATGATACTGGATAAATTCAAACTTGATAAAAAAGTCACTATCGTCACCGGCGCCTCCCGTGGTCTGGGCCAGGGAATGGCAATTGGACTGGCGGAAGCCGGGGCCAAAGTCGCCCTGGTGGCCCGTGGTGATATGAGCGAAACTGCCACAAAAATTAAATCCCTGGGTGGTGAATGCCTGGAAATCAAAGCCGATTTGGCTGACGCGAAAATCGCTGATACAATTATTGATAAAACCCTGGAAAAGTTTGGCCAGATCGATATATTGGTCAATAATGCAGGAATTATTCGCCGGGCGCCAATCACCGAATTTACTATGGACGATTGGGATGACGTCATGAATGTCAATTTACGGACATTGTTTTATCTCTCTAAGCAATCGGCAAAACAAATGATCCAGCAGGGAAAGGGTAGCAAGATCATCAATATTGCCTCCATGCTGTCCTACCAGGGCGGCATTCTGGTGCCATCCTATACCGCATCC
>CAYTLS010000520.1:0-2817 GCA_964438745.1 uncultured bacterium | reverse complement strand
TCAGCGCTGGAACTGGCGAATTTTATGATCTGCCACATGCAAAAGGGTCTTTTTCAGGGCCAACGAATCTTCAGCGATTCCACACTCCAGCAAATGCACAAAAAGGTCTGGAAATACACCGGCGGGAATGGCAACAATTACTATGGCATTTTCAATGAATATGCGCTGGGAAACCATACCACCACCGATCTGCTGCCCGGTGTTTCACTGACCGGCCATCCGGGTGAAGCCTATGGTCTGATCAGTGATATGTACTATTCCAAGGATGAGAACTTCGGGATAATTTTCCTCACTAATGGCGGGCAATGGGGCTACGGGGATTACTCCGGCTGGTACAATGTCGAAGAAACGGTTTTCAATGCGTGCTATGACGAACTAGCCAATATTACTGCGATTTATGAAGACCCGGCCATTGCCGCTGAATTTGGTATTGCTAATATCTATCCCAATCCTTTTAATCCCGATACGATTATTTCCTTTTATGTCAACAAGCCGGAAACCGTTACGCTGAAAATTTATGATATACAGGGACATGAAATTAAAACCCTGACCCATAAACGATTTAATGTCGGCTACTACCAGGTAAAATTAAATGGGAATGATTTGGCAAGCGGTCTCTATTTTTGTCAATTGATCACCCGGGATTTTGTGGATTCAAAGAAGATTTTATTATTGAAATAATGAAAATTTGGGCCACAGATTAGCAGAATTGCATGAATAATAATTATTTATATTAATCCGTGCTCTCCTGTAAAAACAGTGAGACAAATAACAGAGATCAGAAAATGAGTAAACTAAAAAAATATCTAGAGAATATTGGCATTCGAAAAGGACAGCAGGTTATGGTTCACACCTCCTTTCGGCGATTCCGGTCCGCCTTTCCGGGTATTACGATTGAAGAATTTATCGATTGTTTAAAGCAAAAAATTACCAATGAGGGCTCCCTCATTATGGCGGCTTTCACCTACTGCTTCAAGCGCAATGATGATGAGCATGAGATTTTTGACCATAAAAAAAGTCCGGGGAAGGTCGGCGCTGTTCCGGAAGTCTTTCGACAAAATTCTGATGTTCTACGCACATCATCGCCAACCCATTCCTTTTCATTATGGGGAAAAGTCACCGAATCAATCAGCAAAGATAATTCGCCGGAAAGTCCTTTGGGCGCCGGTAGCGTATTGGATTGGATGACCAATCAGACGGATAGTTTCATCTTTTTAGTGGGTGTGGATTTCGGTGCATTGAGTTATGGACATTATCTTGAAAACATGTCCGGAATGCCCTGGGCGGACATTTCTCCCTGGGATTATCTACAAGTGGAACGGATTGGTGTTTCATCATCGGGCAACCAGCAGCTTCGGGAATTGCCCGGTTGCAGCAAACCCTTTAAGAATTTCGAACGGTATCTGCTGGATCAACAGATCATTAGATATCACGACAATAAAGGATTAAAGAGTTTGTTTTTGCCGGTAGATTTACTCTATCGTGAGGGATTGAAGTATTTTTATTCTCATCAGGATGAACTGCTCTGTCCGGCCGGTACCTGCAGGGCTTGTGATACACGGAGAAAAAAATTAAAGGAGAGGATTTGATGGCTGAAAGTATACTGAAGTATACTCGCAATTATTATAGGTTACTCTTTCACCATGCTGAAGCATGGTGCTATTCTGATCATTCTGAACAAAATTACTCTGGAGTATCCTTCAGAATAACACCACAATTCATTGTGGTGGCAAAAGCCAAACGACTCTCCGACCACAGTATGCTTCAGCATACTTCCCAAACAAATACCACAAGGAAAAGATCATGAAAAAAATAGTTATCCTATTGACTACATTGCTGGTATTTTTTAACTGTGGTGAGCAAACACGCCATTCCAACCGCACCACCACTGAAAACCGTAACCAGTTTCGTGAAAAACTGATTCATGAAACCATCGAAAAATCTTTGCAGTCCGGTGACCAATCAAAATGGTCCGGCGCTTTTTGGGGCATGGGTCTGGCGCAATACAGGTCTGCTGTCTGCGATAGTTTTTTTCAGACCAACATGACAAACCTCCCTGATTACGAACCGGGAATTCAGCGCGGAGTTTTAGAAGTGGTTTACGGACTTTATCCTTCCGAATTTCATGAGGAAATAACTCACCTTATCCACAAAACTGATAATCCAAAACTTTTCGCAATGATGGCAAATTATCTAATCCGCAATGACCAATCTCTAACTAGTGAAATCAAACAAATGCTGGTAGAAAAATTCCCAAATTGGCAGCAGAATGGTATTTTGATTTCCTTGCATCATGATGTAAGCGAAAGCAATGATGAACTGCCGCCATTAACGAATTTACTGACTCATAATTTCAACAACAAGCCGGTCATTTTCAGTTTTCATCGTCAGAACCGGGATTTCCAGGGATTGACCATTATTCGCAAAACTGATGGCCAATTTCTTAGGGATGAATTTGGTAGAATATTTCACATATCCCATCTAGCACGATCCAATTCTGCACTCCCCTATTATATTACCAATGGCAATTCGCCCCAGGGAATTTACACCATATTAGGAACCGGTCAATCGGACAATGTTTTCATCGGTCCCAGTGAAAATCTGCAATTGCGAATGCCCTTTGAAACAGAACCGAAAGACTTTGATCAGCACCAGGAACAAAGCTGGGGAAAAGACTTTTATCAGCAGCTGTTACCGGAAAGTTGGCGGGATTATTTTCCCATTTACGGCACTTATTATGCGGGAATGGCCGGGCGCAGTGCCATCATTGCTCACGGGACCACGATTGATCCGGAATTTTACACAGGTCTCCCCTTT
>CAYTLS010000519.1:0-2827 GCA_964438745.1 uncultured bacterium | reverse complement strand
CATACCGGGATGATCATTGGTGCAGCTATTATTTTGCTCTATACTATTCTTGGTGGATTTAATGCTGTAGTCTGGACGGATATGGTGCAGGCAGGTATCATGTTTTTAGTATTGGTTCTCCTGCCGGTTCTGGGGATGATAGAAATTCTCCAAACTTCTCCTGAAGTCTTAAATGCTTATCCGTCAGACATGCTCTCATTGACCGGCGGAAAAACCGGCCTCTTAGCAGTTCTCGGCATCTTAAGCGGACTTAGCTGGGCATTTGGTTATGCCGGCCAGCCACATCTGATCATTCGCTATATGGCCATCAAAGATTCCCGGGACATTAGGAAAAGCCGCCGAATCGCTTATTGCTGGGCAATACCCGCTTTTTTCGGCGCTTTTTTTATCGGCTTGATCGCCTATAAATTATATGGTCAAAGCATTGTTGCTGACCCGGAACAGATCATGCCTTACATGGCAAATCAGTTGTTGCCGGCCTGGTTTGCGGGGCTACTAATCTCCGGGGCCATGGCAGCGATGATGTCCACCGCAGACTCACAATTACTGGTCACAACGTCTGCGATTTCAGAGGATATTTTTCATAAAGTTGGAAATAAAAAATTCTCTCCATCACAGATGCTGACCACCAGCCGTATCATCACTCTGATTGTTGGATTGTTGGCCTTTATATTAGCATGGTTCTCATCGGAATTGATATTCAGGTTGGTCTCCTATGCCTGGTCCGGGTTGGGCGCCAGTTTCGGCCCCGTGCTGATCTGTATGATCTACTGGAAAAAGATTACCCGGCAAGGGGCGATAGCGGGCATGCTGACCGGCGCGATTACAACGATTATCTGGAAAAATATAGATTTTCTGCAAGCCTTGATCGCAGAGCGGTTTGTGAGTTTTGTGCTGGCGTTTTTGATGATATATCTAGTCAGTAAAATCACCCAACAAAAAGGTTATCGTCATTAGATTCTTCGTAATTTTATATTCCGATAAGTCGGTTGCTCATCTCTGAAATCAAAAGCCTCGCCATCTTCAGTAAAGAAGAGACCGGGAAGAAACTCTGCCAGTTTATGATCACCAAAATAACCGCTCATCATCAACTGACCATCCTTGACGCTTAGATTGACTTTTGCTTTTTTGAATCCGACCATTTTCTGAACTCTCGCCCACAGGGAATAGGTCTTCCCTCTGAAAACCACTTCATATTGTCCGGCAATATCATAAAGATCGGACTCCTGGCCGGTTTTATTCCTGGTTATAAATTCAAAATCTTTTCGTGCCTTTGAGTGAGCCTTTCTGATAGGTATAAATCCTTTTGTCAGTTCGTCGCTTTTTTTAATACTAAAATTAATGATATAATCGAACAACAGGTCATCGATAACAATCTGACTGTAATTGGCAGCACCATATCCCATGGCAACAACGCCAATGTTATGTTCAGGAACAATTGTCATTGTTGATCCATAACCAAAGCCACCACCATTATGATTCAGGTAATAGGTATCCACATTTTTTTCTTTGTTCACCGCCTTACCGCTGGTAATTCCCAGTCCGAAATTTCCCCTTTCCTGGCGATACATTTCATGCAGAAATTTTCTTTCCAATAATTGGTCATCCGCCAGTTTGCCAAAATTTAAATGGAACTGTCCATATTTAATCATATCAACAATGTTGGCGTAGACAGCCCCGGAGCCGATCAATGGAATTTTATAATGTTCGGTCTTCACATAGGGTGCGATATAGCCCTCGGTGCGATTCTGATTGCCTGTCACTTCTCTATCGTCCACCGTTGAATATTTCATACCGAGTGGTTTAAATATTTTCCTTTTCATATAGGTTTCAACAGGCATTTGACTGACCTCCTCAATGATCTCTGCCGCCAGGTCATAGCCCAGATTGGAATAAGAGAATGCCGAATCCACCGGGAATTTCAGCCAGGTATTGCGAATACTCCGCCAATGATCCTGCTTACTCCCACAGTGATAATCAAAATTGTTTCCACAGGGAGCTTCATGGGTAAATCCAGCACTATGAGCCAATAAATGTCTGAGCGTAATCTTTTTTTCAGCATCATCTTCCCAGGCGCTATTAACCGTAAATCCAGGTAAATATTCAAGGATCGGTGTATCCAGGTTCAGCAGACTGTCCTGTACAGCCATTAATACCGCCAGCGCTGTAAAATTTTTGGATATTGACTGAATACTGAAGAGGGTTGAATCATTGATTGCTTTCCGGTAGGTCGTCTGACCATAATTCATTTTCCAGATGATCTTATCATTTGTAAAGAGGGCTACCGAAAGTCCCTTGATCATATCATCTTCACGAATTACCGTATCAATGTGTGCGTCGACTTTTTCAAAAAAAACTTGCCGGTTATCACCTTCTGAAGATATTCCAGGGCTAAAGAAAACTAATAAAATTATCAATACATTCAAAAAATGTCTCATTGTTCCCCTCCTTTTTTGAGTAAAGAAAGATATTCTTAAAAATTAAAGTAACTACTCAATACCATGCTCCTGTTGATAATAGTTCCTATCTGACCGGTCTATGCAGGATTATCCGGTTTTTGAGGATAATTCATAGTATATGCTCCCTAAAAAAACGGAAGAATTATCATCTATAAGAAGTCGGAACCTACCTGGATAGTTACAAATTTAGTTAGTTATGATAATCTAGAATAAGACAGATAAAATATCAACTTAAAAAAAAGCGGGACATCTCAGAAAAATGAGTGTCCCGCTTGTTATAATCAATGAACAGCTTCTTTCATGTGCCTATTTTTTCTTGGTTGCATCTTCTTCCAGTGTAACAATACTTTCTGCCATTATTTCCTTCG
>CAYTLS010000518.1:0-2829 GCA_964438745.1 uncultured bacterium | reverse complement strand
AAGTTTTATAAAAAAACTGATTAATCAAAAAGAAGAATTATGGTTTTACCAGGAATTTCCATTATTATTCCGGTCTACAATGAACAGGCTATTATTAACCGGCAGATCAAGCATTTGCTGACACTGGAATATTCCGGTCCAACTGAAATAATTATTGTAGATGGAGAGGAAAACAATTCGACACTTTCAGCAATAGATACCAGATTTTCTGTCCGAAAAATTGCCGCCGGCAAAGGCCGTGGCCTGCAAATGAACTCCGGCGCAAGAGCCGCAAAAGGCGATATTCTGCTCTTCGTTCATGCCGATACGGGAATGCCAAAAGATTCTTTGTCATTGATCGCGGCAAAGATGAAGTCTGAGGAGGTTGTCGCCGGCGCCTTTCAACTGGGTATTGACTCAGAGCGTTCCGGCATCAAATTGATCGAAAAAATGGCCAATATTCGCTCGCGGTTCAATCGCATTCCCTATGGGGACCAATCGATTTTTATAAGACGGGATTATTTTTTCAAAATAGGTGGATTTGACGAAATACCGATCATGGAGGATGTGGCTTTGATGCGCAAGATCAAAAACAAGCATGATCCTATCACCATAATTCCCAGCAAGACAAAAACCTCGGCCCGCCGCTGGACAGAAGAAGGGGCTTTTTATACCACTTTGAGGAACTGGTCATTGTTTATTTTATATTCCCTGGGTGTTTCACCGCAAAAATTAATTCAATTTTACAGAAAGGAATAAAATGATACGAAAAATTTTAATCTCCTTATTTATTTTTACAATTGTTCTTTTTGGACAGGATAATCAGGTCATTATCCGTGAAGAATTTGAAGATATGAAAAACTGGCGGCCACTAACCTTTCCGAAAATTGAAAACCATACTCGATATTCTATTGTCAGTGATAATGAAAATTCAGTTTTAAAAGCCGAATCAGAGGCGTCTGCTTCCGGCATTATCCTGAAAGAGAGTTTCAATGTCTATGATTATCCCGTCGTGGAATGGAAGTGGAAAGTCAGCAATGTTTTTCAAAAGGGAAATGCGAAGGAAAAAGCCGGCGATGATTATCCCCTGAGAATTTATATTGTTTTCGAATATAATCCCCAACAGGCCGGTTTTTTTGAAAAAGCGAAATACAATACAGCAAAATTACTCTACGGTGAATATCCGCCTCATAGTTCACTGAATTACATCTGGGCCAACCGGCAGCAGGATCGCAGAATAATTCCCAATGCCTTTACCGCCCAGGCGCAGATGATCGTTTTGCAGGAAGGCGCCGGCAACATCAATAAATGGCGGGAAGAAAAAATCAATATCCTGAAGGATTACCGCAAAGCCTTTGGTGAGGAACCGCCGCAAAAAGCCGGTATTGCAATTATGAGTGATTCTGACAATACTGGTGAATCGGCTGAAGCTTTTGTGGACTATATTAAAATTTCAAGATAAAATTATCGATCACCTTAACCTGACTTATTCATGAAAATTCAAATTCTTCAATCAAAACGAATAATATTAGTAGTTTAAAAAATTATTAATAAGAAAATAATTTGTGAAATTTATGGAACATCTGGCCTTTGACGGATAGAATGATATTCAGGTCAATCCAATAAAAGTTGAAAAATCATATATGGGGTCACAATACCGGATTTATTGATCTATATCACAAATCCTGATTGCTGTTTTGATTTCTTTCCTTTTTTGAATAATATTAATCCATGTGTTAGTTTGAATTATTCATGAATTTTAAAATTTTTTAAATGAAATGAATAAAATTAATAAATTAGAGAAGAACTCAGTATAAAAAATAATCAGAAGGATTATATGTCAAAACAGGAAATCAGAGTAAGATTCGCTCCCAGTCCCACCGGCGCTTTGCATTTGGGCGGAGCGCGAACAGCCATTTACAACTGGCTTTTTGCCAAATCCAATCAGGGTCAATTTTTACTTCGCATCGAAGATACCGATGCAAAACGCTCCCGGCCGGAATTGGTCGATCAGATAATGGAGTCCTTGCAATGGCTTGGATTGAGTTGGGATGAAGCACCGGTTTTTCAGTCAAAACGATTGAATCTCTATCAGGAGTATCTGCAACAGCTTTTGGCAAACAAGTCAGCTTTTTATTGTACCTGCAGTCCACCTGCCACAGAATGCAACTGTTTTGCGAATCAAAGGGAAATAGTTGGAAACTTGAGTAGTTTTGAAAGTTATACAGTTAAATTCAAAGTACCTGCAGGAAAGACACGCTGGCAGGATAAAGTTTATGGTAATATAGAAGTTGATAACCAGGAAATCGATGATTTTGTTATTTTGCGAAGCAATGGCATGCCAACTTATCAATTAGCTGTCGTGGTAGATGATCTGGAAATGAAAATATCCCATGTTATTCGCGGCGAGGATCATATAAGCAATACATCCAAGCAAATCCTGCTGATGCAGGCCCTTGATAAATCGGTGCCGGTTTATGCCCATTTGCCTTTGCTTTTCGGCAGCGACGGCAAACGCCTGAGTAAGCGTCATGGCGCTTCTGGTGTGGATGAATTCAAAGCAATGGGGTTTCCATCGGTGGCGGTATTTAATTATCTTGCTCTTTTGGGTTGGTCACCTAAAAATGGGCAGGAGGTTATGACTTCCAAATCAATCCTCAACCATTTCTCATTGAATAATATATCCAAGAAGGCCGCAATTTTTGATATGAAAAAATTGGAGTGGATCAGCGGTAAACACTTTAAACAGTTTGAGTTAAAGGATATCAGACCGGAATTATGCCAGGGATTCAAAGAAGCAGGATATATTTCAGACCCTGAAAATGAATGTGAAAATGACTATGTGACTCA
>CAYTLS010000517.1:0-2835 GCA_964438745.1 uncultured bacterium | reverse complement strand
AATTAACTTTGGATTACAGCGGAACCAAAAAGGGAATCAAAACACTTTCAAAACAAATGTTGAACTTTCGACCTACAAATAGTTTTACCCAGGGATTACACGATGCAACACTTGGTATAATCAAACCGGAAAAATTAAATATAAGACGATCTCCCATGTTAAATGCAGGCATAGTTGCCAGTATACCTGAAGGTACTGAAGTTGAAATCGTCAAAAAAAGTAATAGAAGACAAAAAATCAATAATATGAATGCTTACTGGTATTTATTAAGGGTAGATAATGACAAAACCGGTTGGGCTTATGGCCATTTTATTGATATTGTGAAGTAAAAAGAGTACCCCCGACAGGATTCGAACCCGTGCTTTCGGCTCCGGAGGCCAACGCTCTATCCAGCTGAGCTACGGGGGCATTAATTATGACCAAAGTTAATTATAAATTTATTAACACTCAAATACTTTTATGGCGAAACATATAATTCATAATCTAATAAGAAAAAATCCCCTGCTGATCCTCCTGTTATTATTCTCAATTATAAAAGGCTCTGTTTACGATTTAAATATTGTCAATATTTCATTCACAGGTCAGGATACCATTGCAATTATCAATAAACGAGAAGCCGTAATATCTGTTGTAGAAATTTCTTCCGACACAATAAATGAACTCAACTACTTTGATTTAATTCCACCTGATGTTCCGGGTAATAAAAATATGCCCCGGGATCATGCATTACCGGAAGGCATTTACTTCATTACAGAAGAAATTGTCATCGACAATTATAATCAACCGCCTGAAACAGTTGCCCTTGTATTGAATTATCCCAATCCAGCTGATCAATATAATAACAGAACCGGTAGTGATGTCTGGATCCAACAAAAAACGAATGAAAAGACCGAGAATAAAAGTTGTTTTTATTTGGAATCTGCCAAAATCAGTGATTTGAAAGCTTATCTGAATCAGAATACAACCCCAATTTTGATTTTCAATGGTCAAGAGATAGATTCAACGAATTTAAAACCAAATCAGTATTGGGACAACCTGATCAACAAATGGAAACAGACCTTTGCTTCGAAAATGCTGGTGGAACACTTTAAAATGTATATTGTTGATTCTGACAACCTTAATTTTGATTACGCCAATAAAATCAATGAAATAATGGCTTCCTCTCAAACTGACTATGAATTTAAAATAACTAATCGAATCGTTTTGCAAACCCCAAATGAAAGTATCGCAAGTTTTCATTTATCATTCAATGCTAATAATTATCAAATTGATCGCCAATTCAGCCTTTCATTTCTTCCTATTGATGGTGAGTGGAAAATTTTTTCTGAGAATGCCCAATATAAACCACCCTTAAAATTATCAGCAGAACAACAGATCCGGGAGTTAGTCTATAACTGGAAAAAATATTGGGAAAATCAAAATTTTGAAGATTATATCGCACTTTATTCTAAGAATTTCTCTGACGATAGCCGCTCATACCGGCAATATTACAGTTATAAGCGGGAAACCTTCCGCTCTATTCCTGAAATCCAGGTTGCCATTGACGATCTCAAAATAGAGTCTGTTAACGGTACTTGGAAAGCGACTTTTCGCCAGGATTACTGGACTCCCGGGTATCAGGATCTGGGTATAAAAACATTAATATTAAAAGAAACAAATTCTCATTTTAAAATAATTTATGAGAACTGGCAACCTGTAACTGATTAATTATTAATTCAATTGATAAGGACTGTCCAACAGCATCTTTACTTTCCAGTTGTCCAAAATTTTGGACACTCTCCTGGCTTTCCTCTTCTTTCGATCAATCATTTTTAATAATTGCATAGCCTCTACTCTACGTCCTGTCTTGTAGTATGCCGTTAGCATTAATAATTTAGCATAATCATCTTTTTGTTCAGCATTTTTCATCAAGCCAAGATTGAGTGCATCTTCAAACTTTTCTTCTCTGATCAATTTGGCCAATTGAGTGGCAAGATGGTATTTCAATTCAATTTTTACAAACAAGATATTGATTAAAATGATCAATCCGAGAACCAGATAAAAATTTAAATCCAAAAAAAGTAAGGCATAGCAAAGGACAAATAGAATGAGATACTTTAATATGGACACTAATCGATCAGTGAATTGATATGTGGCAAAGATTTTCATATTTTTCGTGTATTTTTCATTAGCCACTCTTTTTCGTTATCATTTAAAAAGGGTGATAATTTGCTATAGACCGTGGCGTGATAATTATTTAACCAACAAATTTCGCTTTTATCCAGCATTTCACGGTTGATCAAATCAAGATCAATCGGACAAAGGGTCAGGATGTCAAATCCCAGGAAAACGCCCTGTTCATTTTCTTTCTTTTTAACTGTGACCATAAGATTCTCAATGCGGATACCAAACTGACCCTCCAGGTACATTCCCGGCTCATTAGAATGAACCATCCCGACTTTTATTTCATAGTGATTCGTGGGTCGTATTTGCTGTGGTCCTTCATGAACACTGAGAAAATGTCCGATTCCGTGTCCGGTGCCGTGCCCGTAATTGTAAAATTTTTGCCATAGGGGAGCCCGTGAGAAAGTATCGATCATTGCTCCGCTATATCCTTTTGGAAAAATTGCTTTTGACAAACTGATATGTCCTTTTAAAACCGCAGTAAAGGCATCTTTTTCTTCTGCGGTAATATTTCCCAAAGATATCGTACGTGTAATATCAGTGGTGCCATCGAGATACTGCGCCCCGGAATCTACCAATAATAATCCTTCCGGTTTTATCCTGGCAGCGGTCTCCTTCTGGGCTGTATAATGAACAATCGCACCATTTTCCTTATAGCCAACGATTGTAGAG
>CAYTLS010000516.1:0-2841 GCA_964438745.1 uncultured bacterium | reverse complement strand
ATCAACAATATCAATAATAACCTGCCAGGTTTCTCACCGGCTATCTGCCCAATAAAATCAAATATTTTTTTTCGCATTTTATTATCCTTAATCGTTTTGTTTTTAATAATAAATGAAGGCCTTAAAAATAAGCACGAAATCGTAATCGTCCGCCACAATCCTGATAACCGAATTCTGACAATTTATCTCCGTCAAAAATGTTCCCTGTCAACGTCAATTCAAAGTCCTGAAAAATACGATAGACAATTTCCGGATT
The DNA here is from genome assembly GCA_964438745.1 of uncultured bacterium. Lineage (GTDB taxonomy): Bacteria > Fidelibacterota > UBA2242 > UBA2242 > JAFGTP01 > JAFGTP01. Next base: position 2,585 of record CAYTLS010000516.1, on the reverse strand, counting down.
GATGACCATGCTTTGATCTGTAAAATTATAAATTGTAAATAACTTGAAATCCATAATATCCAACAGCGGAAACATTCCCATCAAAAACAAGTAATCTCTGTTCAGGCTCTTCCGCTCTCCTAAAAAACTGGTCATGTATTCATCAAAATCCACCTCTTCTTTTCCTACACCGAAATCATTGTGATAATATTCACCCAGAATATAAAGGCCCGATTCAAAAGTATAGTCCGCGCCAAAAATGTACTCTTCTGTCCATGCTTCTTTCCGTTGTGGCACCCGGTTGATTGCATATTCACTGCGAACGCCAATTCCGGCCAATTCACCTTCCAAAGCAAGACCGTAGAGATCACGGGAACCGACTAATTGGTTCATAATTCCTGTTTTTTGGTATTGACTATGAACATACATCATTGTCACATCAAAGTGACCGACCCAGGATTTTATTTGATAGTGCTGCCTGGAACTGCTCCAGTCAGAGTTTGGCTGAAAAATGGCATCTGCTGTAATTTTCTGACTGATTGGCATTGATAAGCGAATGGCGTTAACACCGGTCTGTTCGTAAGTCGGATCCATTATATCCTTAACATTAAATACATCCACCGGATTCCAGGCATAGCCGACTCCCGGTGAAATCTGCTGCCTTCCCACTGTGATATCAAGGTTCTCCATACGAATATGGATGAACGCATTGTCTAAAAAAGTTGTGTCTTTCATGGCATAGGGATACGTGCCAAGGGTATCCCAGCCAACAATTTCATTGCCCTGCATCACAGGAATTTTCGGATATCTCGCTTCCGGTATATAATTCATCAGGTTCCACTGGGATTCGCCATGATAAAATTTAGTGATTATATTTCCGCCGACACGCACCTGGTCAGTAATGTCAGCGCTGAAATCCATTCTCAACTTGTTATATCCAAAATAGATATTGGATTCCGGCAAAACAACATAATCGTTTTCATGCTCAAAATATCCATACCAGTCGACACCGGCCCACAAGTTACCGCAAATAAGCAAGATGATTATAAAACCTCTCATGATTGCACCTATTGTTTAAGATTTCGTTCTGAGAAAAATTGGCGATCAAAGTCCACATCGTAGGTCACTTTTTGATATTCCATACTGGTTTGCGTTTGATCGATATGATTTTTCATGATAATTTTCATTGCAGTTGGAACCCCCTCAATTGTCTTGATATCTTCCAAGAAGCAGGATTTAATATGGTTACCTTCCTCATAATAATTGACCTGTAAGGGATAAGCATCTGATGTGCGCGGGAATACAATCATTTTGGAATAATTGCCATCATAAGAATCATTGGGGTTCAAAACCAGTTTGTAACATTCAATGCCATCAATTTTTGTGGTACCTGTTATTTCCGGGTCAAAATTTTCCAGCCAGATATCGCCTCCACCCATATCCTCGTAGGTGAAATCCGACCCTTCGAACTTTTGCTTTTTGGCATGGGAAGCCAGTTTTCTGACCCGACGGGTGCGATTATTATACATCCAGATATTGTCGGAATAATCTGTGGTCAGCACCGCATTGCCCTTGACTCTTGAGGGAGACAGATAGCGCATTAGAGAATATTCCCCGGAAAAACCGCTGTAACTCTCATAGGTCAGTACCCGTTCATCACCGGTGGTTGTCAAAATCGTCTGTTTCATGATGCCTTTGGAATGTTTGGGGTTCATTATCTCTGTTACCGCTTCCAGTAATTCCGTGGCAGTAGGTTGGGCTGTCAACATTGACAGTAATGCCATAATCATGATTGTTAGTTTTTTGAGTTTCATTTCATTCTCCTTTTGTATTTTTAATAGTGAATTTATATTCGCTTTTATTCGCTAAAAAAAAGGAATAGTGAACAACTATTCGCTTTATATTTAAAAATTTTTATTTTAACTGTTGCATAAACCCTCCGAACAGTGTGTAAATAAATATTGCATAATTGTTTTTGAATTCCGCCTCGGATTGATGATTTCTGGCAAGGTCCAAAACCCCCTCAAGCAATGCGACACAAAAAGCGTGTGCACTTCCGGGCGACGGAACACTCATTCCGCTGTCGGCCAGTTCATCCAGTTCTTCCTGAACATGATTGTATATCTGTTGCAGTAAAATTTGTTTCGCCTCCACATATTTCGTTCCTGCGCTGTGATCAATCAAGACAAGCAAAGCGTCATGATGATCGACAATAATATGCTCAAATGCGTCCATCTGCTCTTTGACCACAAAATCCTGGAGTAAATCATCTGTCGGTAATTTTTCCGGGTGGTCATGATGGTGAATATAATGGATGAGTTTATCATAAGCCGGCTTTACAATAGTATCAAAAAGGTCCTCTTTGGATTTGAAATAGCGATAAATATTCCCCACGGCAACACCGGCTTTGGTGGCAATGGATTTCATCGACGCCTTCAAATAGTTCTTTTGTTTGAACTCATGAATGGCTGCTGCGATGATGGCTTGTCTTATTTCTTCTTTTTGCACTTGCATATAATGAATCCTAATTCGCTTTTAAATTAATACACCTGGAAATTATTGTCAAGTTATTTGTGAATAAAAATTCATTTTTGAGAATTATCCTT
>CAYTLS010000515.1:0-2845 GCA_964438745.1 uncultured bacterium | reverse complement strand
CCTAACATAGGGTGCCGCGCAGCGAAACCCTATGCAACTCCAAATCCCAAAAGTTCAACCCCAACGGGGTTGCAGAGTCATTTTCCACATTCTCCATATCAAAAAACCTCATTCTCTGAATTTATAATACGTCGCGCAGCCTCCCTCCGAACTCACCATGCAGGCACCCTGAGGTGTTTGCGGTGTGCAGGCTGTTGCAAAGAGTTTGCAATCTGTAGGTTTCCGGATACCCTGCATAATCTCGCCACAGATACACCCCCTGATAATTTTTTTCTCAGGGATATCAACACTTAATTTTTTTCTGACATTAAAACGACTGTATTTATCTGATAATTCCAACCCACTATCAGGTATTTCCCCAATGCCACGCCATTGGGCCGAAACCGGCTTGAACACCTCCTCAATAAGTGCTTGGGCCTTAAGATTTCCCCGGGGTTTCACCCCACGGGTATACTGGTTTTCGATTTGGGCCTCTCCCCTGTTAATTTGCTCTAATATCATCAGAATTGTCTGCAAAATATCATTGGATTCAAACCCACAGATCACTGCCGGGATTTTGAGGACTTCTACGATATAATCATAAATTGTGAATCCTGTTATGGAGGAAACATGACCGGGACAGATCAGGCCATTTACCATGACTTTTTCAGAATCCAGGAGAGCATTCAGCGCATTGGGCATGGTTTTATGGGATGAAAGTACAGAGAAGTTCTTCAACTTCCGTCCGGCAGCCTCTTTTACAATCGACGCGGTCAATGGCACGGTCGTCTCAAATCCAATTCCCAGAAAAACCACTTCTTTATGCGGGTTTTGATTCGCGATGGTCAGGGCTTCCATGGGAGAATAGCATATCTTGACCGTAGCACCCTTTGACTTTTCCCGGCTCAAACTGGAATAACTACCGGGAACACGAACAATATCTCCAAAGGTAACAATTATAACATCAGGATTTTTAGCATACTCAATGGCCTCATCAATATAGCTCTGGTCAGTCACACAAACCGGACAGCCCGGCCCGCTGATCAGATTGATACTCTCCGGCAAAGCCTTATTGATCCCGAACCTGAAAATCGCGTAGGTATGCCCACCACAGACTTCCATTATATTGACGGGTTGATTAATTTTTTCGGTTAACCGATGGATTTTATCCAATAATATTTTTGAATCCTGAGGATTTCTGAAATCGCTGATATATTGCATAAATTAACTGTTTCCCCGGTTGTATCCCTGCATATCGCGCCAGAGGGCCAGGGTTTTCTGCGCTTCCACTTTATCCATGATCTCAATGGCAAAGCCGGCATGAACAATAACATAATCACCCACTTTCAAATTTTCCATCAGGGTGACATTGACCTCATATTCTATCTGATTCACTTCCGCGATGGCTATATTTTCTGTAATATCTTTAACTTTCATTGGTACGGCTAAACACATAATTCTCCCCTTGTCTGCCAGATAGGTTTGACATATTGTTATTTATGAATTTGGTGATCTGCAATCAAAAGTTGGCCCAATGCAATCCCTCCGTCATTTGCCGGCACCTTCCTGTGCGTGTACACCTTAAAATTATCATTTATTAATTTATTTTCAAGGGATTTCAATAAAAACAAGTTCATAAATACGCCACCAGACAAAACAACCTTATTGATTTTGTGCTCTTCTCTTGCCTTGTTTAACAATTTATGAAACCCAACAGCCAATCCGTTATGAAATTTCTCTGAAATTTCGGCAACTTTTTTTCCTGTTTGAATATCCCTGATCAATTCCCTAATCGCCGGCTCCCAATCCAGAATAGAGACAGGGTTATCAGCCGCAATATTGAAACAATAGGCATCATCCGTTATGGATTCGATTTGCTGCTCGAATTCAATGGCAGCCTGGCCTTCATAATTTACCCGGTTGCGACACCCCGTAATAGCGGCAAACCCGTCAAACAACCGCCCACAACTGGAGGTAATGGGTGAATTGATTTCATTTTCCAGCATTTGGATGATCAGTGATTTGTTCTCAATTTGATTCAGAAAAGGTAATTCCAAAGCGCCGGTTTCTTCCCCGAAAATCTCATAAAGATAGGCCAATCCCATTGCCCCAATATTCCTCACAGCCTGATCGCCTCCCGGCATCCTCACCTGCCGCAGGTGACCGATCCGTTGAGACTGTTTGTAATCACAAACGAGACATTCTCCCCCCCAAATTGTACCGTCGTCACCATAGCCGGTGCCATCCAACACCAGGGCAATGACCGGTTCATTCAATTGGTTTTCCGCCATACAAGCAGCCGCGTGAGCGTGATGATGCTGGACCCTGACCAGCCCTATTCCCTGCGATTGCGCCGTCTCTATTCCGTAATGTGTGCTGAGATAGTTGGGATGTTTGTCTACCGCAATAATCTTAGGGCTTATTTCAAATATATTTTGAAAGTGCTCAATACCGGTTTCAAAGGCTTTTTGCACGGCATAATTTTTCAGATCACCAATATGATGACTCAAATAGACCTGTTGGTTTTTTGCCAGCGCGAAAACATTTTTCTGCTCCGCCCCACAGGCCAGAATCTCTTCGGCAAAAGTGTGCGCCAGATTCAGGTCCGCCGGCACATATCCGCGGGATCGCCGAATTGGATAAGGGGTATTTTTATAACTCCTGATAACGGAATCATCACAGCGAATATTTATATCGCGATTATTCAGCAAAAAATAATCAGCAATTCCACCCAACTGATCCAGCGCGATTTGGTTATCATATTTTACCGGTTCATCGCTTTTATTGCCACTGGTCATTACAAGTGGCCGGTCACAATAGTTCATTAACAGGTGATGAACAGGGGAGTAAGGCAGCATACATCCCA
>CAYTLS010000514.1:0-2847 GCA_964438745.1 uncultured bacterium | reverse complement strand
CGGCGTTTGCTCTGCTGTAAAAACAGATTTTGATTTTACCTATCAGGAATTGAAACGTAAAATTGTGGCAGGGATTGCTGAATGATTACTCCCTATAAATCTCACCAGTAATGGAATTGAAACGCATTTGCTAAGGTTGATTTTGAGACTATAAATCACAATAATAAAAATTAAAGCACAAATACAAAATGTAAATCCGCGTATATCCATGGGCAGCAAAATACCTCTCTTCTTTTTTCAGCCATTTCATCCTATTTTTGTTAAAAAAAATAAAATTAAAAAATATTTAAGTTTTAAAATGACAACGATCAAAAAAAGCAGTAACTTTAAAAATTAAAAAAATGTTCAACCCGATTGATCGTATGTCAATTAAAAGAGGAGAAATGAGATGAAAAAGCTGTTACTGATTTTATTAATTTTTCTGATGGCTTATGCCACTGGCGCCGGAAAAATGGAAAAGCGAACTGGCAGAAAAGAGTTTACATCTGCCACTTATCAGCAGACTTTAGACAATAGTTTTTTAAAGATTTTCAAAGCTAACCGCATGACTGATTTTTCAAAAAAATCTTTAGAGGACACCGACATATTACGTGAAAAAATTAAGGCCAGAACATCAGAAAGCCGCGGGCAGAATTTTCTTTCCAAAACCAACAGCACTGTTTATCCGCTTACAGTGGAATTGGAATATTTATATGATGAGTCCAGTATAAACACCTTTACATATAATGAAGCGGGGATGGTAATTGTAGATTTATTTGAGGTGTTTATTTCCGGAGAACCGGATGTGTCTTACAAGACGCTGTACACTTATGACAATAATGGAAATATAATAACGGAAATCTACCAGTATGAAGAAGACGGCAGCTGGATAAATGAAGAACGGTATACCTACACTTATGACAATACGGGTCGAATACAGTCCGAAATATATGAAGAATTTTATGACGGAGCCTGGGAAACATACTGGAAAGACATCTACACCTGGGAAAATGGTAAATTAGTAGAAATTACTGAACTGTTTTGGGACGGCATCGATTGGTATGAAGATTATAAATCATCTGCCACTTACGACGATGATGGTAATCTGATGCGAGTTGTTTTTTCTGTGTATGAAGATGAATCATGGTTCACCCAGGAAATGATGACCTGGACATATGATGAAAATGGTAATGAGTTGACAGTGGTGATGGAGACTTACGATCTAACCGGCGCATTAACAAGCGGTATGGGAGAAACCATGACCTATGACAACGACAATAATTTAATTACCATCCATGTTGAAATATTTACAGGTGCTGCCTGGATTTCTTATTACAGAGTCCTTATGACTTATACAGAAGATGGCGATATTCTGACGGAAACAGAAGAGATCTATGATGAGGATACCGGTGACTGGCAGGATATGGGGACAACCAGTTATGACTATACTTATGATGCCCGTGGAAACCTGACAGAGTTGGTTGAGGCTGATGCGTATGAAGACTATATAACCTATGTAAAAGAGATTTATACCTATGATGATAACAATAATTGTTATCAGGCCGAATGCTATGAATCCTGGGATGATGAAAACTGGGCAGATTACGAAGCCTCTTTATGGTTACCATATAAGGATGGTGCTGATGAGATAATCCATTATGCCCATAAAATAATTGTTAATTATAGTGGTGCAACCTCAATTGATCATGACACGAAAGTACCGGAAAAAATTGTGTTGAATCAGAATTATCCGAATCCTTTTAATCCGGCTACAACTATCAGTTTTAGCCTGCCGGCCAAACTCGATGTCAAATTAACGATCTACAACGGGTTGGGACAAAAAGTCGATGAAATCATCAACAGTACTCTGACCGCCGGAGTTTATTCCTATAGTTATGACGGTACAGCCCTGAACAGTGGCATGTATTTTTATAAATTACAAACCGGTGATAGTCAGTTTGTCAAAAAAATGGTTTTAATCAAATAATATCGATGGACTAAAAAAAATCCCTTCAATTTTTGAGGGGATTTTTTTTCTACAAGAAAAAAAAGAAAAAATTGCCCCCTTCTTATCCACTCCAAATCCAGGGTTTATTATCTGACTTGTCATCAGAATTACCCAAAATTAAAATCCTTACTGCCCCAAAAAAATACCTGTGCTTTAACCGGCAAAAATAATATATTTTCTGCATGAAAAAGAATATTTTTGTCATTCTATCTGTTTTTATAATTTTTCTGAGACCGGCGCTTCCGGCGGACTATCATGATAATCTCAGGATCTGCCAGATGGTTTTTCCAATTTATCCCATCGACTCGAATTACTTTGAAAATGACCCGGTTGATCAATTACAAGAGATAATTAAAAATCCCTGGCCCTCCAACCGGATTTTTCCTTTATTCTTGAATAATAATTTTTCCGGAGCAGATCGCTTGGATTCATTGCTCACCACTTACGGATTAGAGGACAAAATAATCAGAGATCCCAATGCCACCATCAATTCCCAAATCCGGGCCGGTAAAAATTTATTGATCCTGAAACCTGACGATAAAAATTTTACCGTTTATACCTATAGAGATTTAAAAAGTCAAATTCAATTGACCGCACTGGACACTTTTTCCATCATCAGTGAGTTTGAAAAACCGGTTTTTAACTACTGGCACAGAACCGGCCAACCGCCCAATATCCTTTTGGCAAAGGACACTACGGAATACGCTCAATTGGTAACTGTGGCGCGTAAGATCAACCATTACCCCCGTCTTTACGGCACTGTGACTTTCAACGGTAACCCTCTGGAAGATGTGAAATGGCTGGAAATTCCCGGCCTGGTCACTTCGGGAAAATTTACACTGCCCATCCACCAATTCACC
>CAYTLS010000513.1:0-2854 GCA_964438745.1 uncultured bacterium | reverse complement strand
TTTGTAGATGGTCCGGGCGGTTTGTTCCAGTTTTTGATTCAGTTGTTCATTGAGGTTGATGCGGTTGATGATGGTATTATATTCATCCACAATTTCCTGCTGCTTTTCAAGTGGTGGTACAGGGAGTTCCATATTACAGAAATCTTCCCACTCTAAAGTACCTCGCACACCACCGACAGCATAGAAACAGGCTTCCCGGTCAAATTCTGCTCTGCTCATCCACATCATCAGGTATTCAGGAAGTAATACTTTGGGGTCTTTTACTTCAAAAACAATATATGCTTGTGAAATTAGTGCTTCATCATATTCAGTCTGTAGTGCAACCGGTACTTTTTTATCCCGCCTGACTTGCATCAAAATACAGGCAAATTGATTCTTGCGAATGATCTTATATTTTCGCATATCAGTACCAATAATATTTGCAACAGATGGAATGAATTGTTTGGTGATTTTTAGCCCGATAAGGGTTTCAACCTTGAGGTCTTTGTTTCTTTCATCAATGACCTGGATAAAATCACCGATTCTTTTATAGGAATTTTTATTCATTCTTCGCATCCAGTAATCGTTGTCTATCCTGTAGAAGTATCTTCATTTGACGGATTGCTATTTTATTAAGCCTGAGCAACCTTTCGCTTTGTACTAACCCCTCATTGATAAAAACAGCATTTAAACTTTCAAGATTAGCAAGACAAACCAATTGCGAAACATTGGCGAAATCCCTAATATTTCCATTTTCCTTTGGATTTTCATCTCTCCACTGTTTAGCTGTTTTCCCAAAGAGGGCCATGTTTAAAACATCGGCTTCCGAGGCATAAACCAGTGAAATTTGCTTTTTAGTCAGGTTTTCAGGCACCAGGTTTTCTTTAATTGCATCGGTGTGAATACGATAGTTTATTTTTGTGAGATTTCGTTTAATATCCCACCCCAGTTGCTTTTGCTCTTCTTCTTTCAACCGCTGAAATTCTTTAATTAAGAACAACTTGAAAATTGGGCTTATGGCAGAACAAAATTCAAAGGCAATATCTTTATGGGCATAAGTGCCACCATATCGTCCACTCTTTACAATGATTCCGATTGCTCCGGTTGATTCTATCCATTTGCCCGGACTGAGAACAAAACTGGTTAATCCTGCATTCATTCTAAAGTGGTCGAATTCCACCACTTTAAAATTTGGATTGTGTAATTGCTCCCATGTTCCGATGAATTCGATGGTTCCCCTGTTACGAATCCAGTTTTTAATAATATCAGCTGCCCGGGAGTCGCCATCCTTTGATTTTGCAATGTCAGTGAGAGAGATATAATCGTTATCATTAGTTTGGAAAACAGATACAGAAATTCCTTTTACTTCAATTTTTTGGTTCTTAGGACTCATATTTCGTATCCAATCTCTCGGAAAACTTTCAATAATTCGGCTTTAGATTTTTCTTCTTCTTTCAGCAGTACCCTGAATTCCTTTTGCAATTCCGTCATTTTTTCATGAAAATCAATATTTTCATCGCGGTTAACAAATTCGATATATTTACTTGGAACCAATGAATAATCTTTTTGCCGGACTTCTTCGATTTTTGCAGAGTAGCAATATTCCGGAATGTTTTTATATTCTTTATTTGTTTGCCAATTATGATAAGTTTCTGTTATTTGCTTGATATGGTATTCATTGAACTGAATAAATTTTTTATCATAAGGTTCGCCGATTTCTCTTAAATCCATAAACAGAATTTCATCTTCTCTGCTTCGATATTCTCTGATAATATCACCATGCTCGACATGATGAGTTTTTTTGTTTTTATTCAATATCCAAACTGTAACACTGATATTGGTTGTATAGAACATGTGCTGAGGCAATACCAGGATTGCTTCAACCAGTTTGTTTTCGATCATTGTTTTACGGATTGCCTGTTCCGCGCCACCGCCGGAGAGCGCACCATTGGCCAGTACAAATCCGGCCACACCATTTTCTGAAAGTTTGGAAACCATGTGCAAAATCCAGCCATAGTTGGCATTCCCTTTGGGCGGCACTTCATAGCCGTTCCAGCGGGGATCATCTACCAGGCCGTCAGCCGTTCGCCAATCCTTGAGATTGAAAGGCGGATTCGCCATAATATAGTCTGCTTTCAGGTCTTTATGCTGGTCATTACTGAAAGTGTCCGCCGGTTTTTCACCCAGGTTGGCGGCAATACCCCGTATCGCCAGGTTCATCTTGGCCAATTTGTAAGTGGCAGAGATATTTTCCTGGCCGTAGATGGAGATATTCTTTTTGTTGCCTTGATGATTTTCCACGAATTTCATGGACTGAACAAACATACCACCGGAGCCGCAGCAGGGATCATAGATTTTACCTTTGTAGGGTTCGATCATTTCAGCGATGAGATTAACGATGCTTTTGGGCGTGTAGAATTCGCCTTTGCCTTTACCTTCCGCCAGGGCGAATTTACTCAGAAAATATTCATAGACTCTGCCGATGACATCCTGCTCTTTGTCCTTGATGGTATCTATATCATTGATCTTGTCCACCAATGTCGCCAGTTTGCTGTTATCCAAACTCAGCCGTGAGAAATAATTATCCGGTAATGCGCCTTTTAAAGCCTTATTATTTTTTTCTACAGTAAATAGTGCCGTATCAATTTTAAGGGCCAGATCATCTTGCTTGGCATGCTGAGAAATGTAAGACCAGCGGGATTCTTCCGGCAGGTAAAAGACATTCTTCATGGTATAAAATTCTACCATGTCAATAAATTGCTCTTCGCCTTCGTCAATCAGTTCCCGCCGTCGTTCTTCAAATTTGTCGCTGGCGAATTTCAGGAAGATCAGACTGAGCACGACATGTTTGTACTCACCGGGCTCCACACTGCCA
>CAYTLS010000512.1:0-2854 GCA_964438745.1 uncultured bacterium | reverse complement strand
TTTTTCTTTACAGCCGTATAAAAATCAAATTCCGCCGGTTCATCAAATTCAAAATCAGGTGACTCTTCTTCTTCAAAAATATCATAATCATCAGTCTCTTTATCCCAGCGATATTCTTCCTCTAATTCCACAACTTCATCTTCGGCATATTGATCAATAATAGCGTTGATATTATTGATTTCAAGAATATGAGCATATTGTTTGAGGGACGATATCATATTTTTTGTGAGATAACTTTGGATTTGGTTTTGTATCATCATCGCGCGATCAGGATGATAGAGCATGATCAGTTGGGTAAATATTTTGCTCATATTGCCGTCCCGGATTTTGGTGAAATCCGCCACAATTCTGGCAATCTGGGTCAAGGTGTTTTTCTGGCCGGTTCTGTAAAGAGAGATCAATTTCGATGAGATCCGTGTTAAGTTCTCTTCTGAATATAAATCGATTAATTGTTGATATTTTTTTGACATTATTTCCCTCATTTTCTGGGTATTGAAACGATGATTTTTGAAGATGCTAAAATTTGTCAATAATAGAAAACTTCTTAGGTCTTTAAGCCCCTGGAAGTTTTAAGATAGGCAACTATTAAAAATCTATAACAGTAATACTCTTGTTTTTGTAGCGCGGCATACTTTGGCCGATATTGGCATTAATATAAGTGGGGTCGCAAACCAGATATTTGTTGCCCCGGTGGTTGACATAATCACCTTTGGGCGAACTTTTGGTTTGAACGCCTACTGCCATATGACCCTCATATTTAAGGCCAATTGCTTTAAGATTCAACAATTCCTCAACCAGAATAGAAAACAATATAGACCGGTCCTCACAGTCGGAATAGGGATAGTAAAGGGTTTCATCAGGGATCAGTGGTTTTTCCCGGCCAAAATGATCGTTATCGGTTTTATACATGAAGGCGGTTTGGACAAAGCGCAAGATTATATTTAGCGCTTCCTGCTCGGTTTTGTCGGACAGGATTGGTTTAAAGGCTTTGGCAAAATTATAAATTGTTTGGGGAGCCACGGGCGCTTTAAAATAAACACTATAATCCGTTTGGGGATAAAAATTAAAGAAGTTGACCAACTGCTGATTGTAATCATAGTTCAGGTCATAGGTCTGATTCTGGTATTTGAATTTTAATGTTTTCTGATGATCATAGCTGCCGATTTCGGGTAGTTTCGGAATTGAAAAATCAAAATATTTAGTGGCGCTGGGATGTTTTTTATCATAGGAATAGAGGGTATTAAATTTTTTCGGCTGATCATCATAAAAATTAAAAATGAAATATTTTTGGTTATTCACCGTCAGGAAAGGTCTTGCAAAAAGCATGTTATTGCTGGGTACCATCAGAACTGTAAACCCCGGTCCATATCCAACCCGTACATCATACCCCAGTTTTGTGATCAGATACCAGGAAAATAAAATCCGGCTCTCTTCATCATCAACGATCTGTGAGGCAATTTTTTTAACCAGCAGGAATTTACCATAATCATTCAAACCAAGTTTATCGGCGTAATCTTCAATTTGCTGCAGCATGGGTTGAGTTTCCACCAGACTCATTTCCTCCCAGTAAACGGGAATCGACTTGTCATTGACCGGTTTTTTTACCTGGATCTTGGTTTCCGTATTATACCGGAAGTCTAATTTTTTTTCATAAAAGGCAACCTTAATCCCTTCATATTTGGCTACTTCGGAAACTGTAACTTCCGGTGGTTTGATTTCCGGAGAAATTCTGGTGTCAACATCTAGTTCGGGTAAGTAAACCTCTACGGGGACATATTCTTTATATTCAAATTTAATTTCCGGGATTTCCGGGATTTTCTCGGGTTTTGGTAATTCTTTACGCTTTTCACCTTCCTGAGTATCGAAAGCTTTCCACTCATTTTTTAAAAATTCGGCAAAGAGAGAATCATTTTTGGAAATATAGCGTCTGACAGCTTCTTCGTTTTTCTGGATTTCAGAATTAACCTGTTGCTGCATCTTTTTCATCATTTCTTCCACATCCTGCTGTGCAAATAGCAGACAGACTATAACCAGGAGCAGAACCAGATATCTCATATTTTTCATTTTTTTACCTCCATCGGCGAACATAAACTTACAGATAATAACTTATTTATGAATATAAGAATATTTTCAGCAGAAAGTTTGATTCAGATCAATTTTATGTAAAAAAGATAGTGAGGATAACAATAAAGATTAATGCCGGCAGCATATTCATTATTTTGACTTCTTTCAGCTCCAGAATATTTAAACCCAGTCCCAGCAAAAGAATACCCCCGGTGGCTGTTAATTCATTAATAATAACGGGCGTAAAGAACTGCTCGAGAAAGGCTGCTAATAAGGTTAAACCGCCTTGAAATATGAGTAAAGGAATAACGGAAAACATAACGCCGATTCCAAGGCCTGCTGATAATGCGATGGAGGAAAATCCATCCAATACGGATTTGGCTAACAATAAATTGGGCCTGCCGCCAAGTCCTTCTTCAAATGCCCCCAGAATGGTCATTGATCCCATACAAAATAGCAAAAATGCTGTTATCAGTCCCTCGGAAAATTTTTCGTTTTTAAGATTGATTTTATTTTGTAGCCAGTGGCTTAACGCCTGAAATTTACTATCAAGATCCAGAAGTGAACCGATAATTGTGCCCAGCACCAGACTAAAAATAATAAGCAGGATTTCTTCTCCTTTAATCGCCATGGACATGCCCAGTACCAGGGTGAATAATCCAATCACCTGGAAAACCGGCTTGATTACTTTTTCCGGCAGACTCTTATTGAACAGTAGGCCGATAGTACTGCCGGCTATAACTGCGATAATATTGATAAGCGTTCCGGTCATTTAATTTTTGAATCTGTT
>CAYTLS010000511.1:0-2867 GCA_964438745.1 uncultured bacterium | reverse complement strand
TGATTGACCAAGTATAGGGTGTTAGGCCACCGGATGCGAATAGGGTTTGACTGTATGCATCGCCAACCTTGCCATCAGCAAGTGTCGATGTGGTAATTAACAAGTCATCGGGATCAACAGTAATCGTGAATTCTTTGCTAGCAGTCTGGGCCGGATCATCATGATCTGTCACCTCAGCAGAAAAAGTGGTTGTTCCGGCAGTGGTTGGCGTTCCGGATATTTCTCCGCTTTCAGCATCCAAAATTAATCCATCCGGCAAACTGCCATCAGTGATTGACCATGTGTAAGGCGTCAAACCACCGGATGCTAACAGTGTTTGACTGTAAGCATCACCAACCTTTCCCTCGACCAGCGCAGTTGTTGTAATTGTTAAGTCTGCCGGTTCTATTGTGATTGTATATTGTTTGCTGGTGGTTTGTTGTGGATCGCCATTATCTGCAATTTGAACGGTAAAGGTTGATGTACCGAAAATAGTTGGTGTACCAAAAACCAAGCCTGTTTGTTCATCGATTGTCAGGCCGTCAGGAAGATTACCGTTTATTAATCTATAAGAATAAGGTTTAATACCACCGGCTGCAAGGATTAAAGTCTCATAGGGTATATCTATTTTACCCTTTGGTAGTGTGTCTGTCATGATTTCCAGAGGATCAGTTTCAAAAGCCATCATGATCCAGTCACTCCAGGGCGATCCGGCGATATCATTTTTAGCTTTAACTTTGTAGTAATAGGATTTCTGTGTTGTTTTTGAAAACTCTTGTGTCGTGTCTGCTCCGGCATAAACCATTACATAATCGGAAAAAAGACTATCATTACTTTCAATGAGTTCATATTGTGTCGCTTTATTGGCCGGATGCCATTGGATTTTATAGTTGCCTGACTTGGTTAAAGATGTTTTTTCAAGACCGGCAAATTCCGGGGGCAAATGAGGAAATGCCGGAATCATAGTCATAAGTAGTTCTTTTGTAGAGAAGGGTTCTACTAAAATTTTACTGGTATCCGCCGAAAAAAGGACTCTGTCACTGTCTCCAATTGCCTTTACATCAACATCATATATACCCAGTTCGCAATCAATTTCAATCCAGTTCCTGATCGAATCATAAGTATATGACATGTCGCCCGGCTCGATCAGCACATTTAACTGGTCAACTTCCATTAAGAACTGATTATCCAGAGAATCTGTCCAATTGGTGATCAGCCGCAGTAGACCAAATTCCGGCTCCACCTCATTGATACATCCCAAAAAGAGTAAATTGATCAGCAAAAATATGGTAAGTAATCGTTTCATTTTTTTATCTTTTTAAAATTGATATGAGAGTCGAATACTCGACCGCAATTCGCGGTATTCCCGCTGTCCGTAAAATAGATTGTAAAAAACACTTCCATTTACCCGGTACCCTTTGCCAAGATTATAAAGAGAGTTTAATCCGGTTCGAAACATTCGTGTATCCCGCACCATATTTGAATTAACAAACACAGAATTGGTCAATTTATTTTCCAGTGCAACATGATTAAGTCTCAAAGAATAAACTTGCGTTGTGTTACTTTCGTCATTAGAATTCCGTTGCGAAAGGCCTATGGAAGAATTCATGGTAAAGGCATGAGGCAGGCGAAATGAAGCGGTTAAGTTTAAGGTGTGATATTGAGAATCAGATGGGTTGTTGGTCATATTTTTATCAGTGCCCTGAAATCGATATTGGAGCCCGATTTGCCGTAAAATATTGTCTTTTGCAAAAACCAGCGATTGATGTGAAGAAATATTTATATTTCCATAATCCCATTCCAAAGAATCATAATCAGAAACATTATCCATCCCCAGATAACGAATATTAATATTGGAGCGCCAGCTTTCAAAGATACTATACACGCCCAGCTGATACTGTTTTCGAATATTGGTTTCCAGTTTTTGATCGGAAAGATTATTGTTCATTCGGTTCCAACTTGCCCTTATTCGATGGGTTGAAATTTTAAAATTACTTTGCAATTGGAATTCACGTCGGTCGTTGATATTGGACGGAGTGCCCAGGGAAATATAACCTGGCCCAATATGGCGATAGCCGATCCTGAGTTTCGCTCGCTGAAAATTAAGATTCAGAGCAGAATTTAACGCATAATCAAAGGAAGAACCGGCCCGTGGAGTAAATAGATTAGAATAGATATTTTCAAGTATTTCTAATGATTCGATTTCATCAAAGCTGATTTTGTCGGCGTTTATATCCTTGCTGAAAGCACTGCCGGAAGCCTCTAACTCCAGCACAACTTTTTGTTGGAAAACCGCCAGACGGCTGTTCATTCCAATCACCATATTTTCCTGTGGTGTGACAGAAACCGGATTGTAGGGTGGCTCCACCCAAATCGTATCCAGAATATTCTCCATAGTATCAGGAATGATATAGGTATAATCCCAATCAGCGGGTTTCTCAATTGATTCGGGATCATCTTTAACATTTAAAAATATCAAATCAAAAAAAGATTTATTTTCATCGCCATAGCCCATTTTCGAAAAATAGGCATATTGATCATAACTTTCATTGATCGATATATTGTCAACCGCTCGCCGGGTCTGACCGCCACCAACTGAAAATCGAATGTTCTTTGGATAAACAGCAATTTCAGCGCCCTTAACATTTATGCCACTAAGCGAATGTTGAGAATAATTATCTGCAAAATCTCCCAAATGGGCATAACCCCATTCCCACCGTGGATGAAGGCCGAGAATGTTCATATTCTGCCGGTTTTGGGTGCCTTCGGTGGAAACCAACAGGTGCATAGACAATGAAAGTAAATTCATAATTTGGAGGTTTGGGTTGAGCGAAATTCTGCCGGTGGTGGGAGGCCGGCGATCATCAATACCGGAGGCATTGTAATAT
>CAYTLS010000510.1:0-2870 GCA_964438745.1 uncultured bacterium | reverse complement strand
GGGTCAATCATCTTTCCGGCAGACAGTGCTGAACATTTCTTTAATGAAGGGTTGCCCTCCTGGAATGGTTTTGCGCTAAGAGATAAACAATCTGCTTTTGCTGTGCAGATGCGTTTTCCTTATGGTAATGGCTGGTCACCCTGGGTGACTGTGGGATTCTGGAAAAATTTTGTATGGGGCGGCTATGGAACGACTTCATGGGGAGGTGGAGAAGTTAATATTGATGTTGTTGAACTGGATTCCTATGCCAACAAATGGCAGTTTAAAATTCTGATGAAACGCAACAGTACATCACTTGCTTCCCCGCAGATCGAAAAATTAAGTTTTTTCGTCAGTGATTCCCGGACTACCAATGCATTTGATCTGCTGACTGTTTTGGCGGATAATCCAGATCCTATCTTCATTGACACGGAATTCTATTATCAATATGGTCTGGATGATGAAATTGGCGGGTCTATCTGCTCACCAACTTCTGTTGCAATGATCCTGCGAAGCTATGATATTGAGGTGAACCCGGTGCAATTTGCCAGGGACAATAAAGATCCTGTTTATGGCATTTTTGGCGTCTGGCCGCGGGTGGTTCAGAATGCGTCTGAATTTGGCCTGGATGGCGCTGTGACGCGCTACCGGGATTGGAGCGAACCCCGTAAGGTGCTGGCGAAAGGCGGACGAATCGCGATTTCTGTTGGCCAACCGCTTTATGCCGGACATTTGATGATGTTAGCGGGATTCAATGATAATGGCAAACCGATTATTCATGATCCAGCCCGCACAAATGGGTACAGCTATATTTTTGATAAATCCGATTTGTCACGGTCCTGGTTTGAAAAAGGCGGCGTTTCCTATACTTTTTATTTGAAAGACAGCACCGAAAGTACAGCAATTGTCAAAGAAAATGAGGTATATTCACCTAAAGACCACAGAATTATCCGAAACTATCCGAATCCGTTTAATTGTTCGACAAAAATTTGTTTTCTGATGGAAAAACCCGGAACCGCCAATTTAAAGATTTATGATATTCTGGGAGACTGTATATTTGAAAAAAATTATGACTTTCTGGAAAAAGGTCAATATACAGCAGACTGGCGGGTAGGTGATAAAGATAACAGAGTCGTAAGTTCCGGAATTTACATGGTAATGTTGACCACCTCGCAGCATCAGGTTACGCATTCGATGTTATACCTGAAATAAATTTTTTATTAAAATAAATGGTTTTATATGGATTTTTTACGGTAATTTTTATCCTGCATGATTCATAAAAATATGAATCATGCCCGCTTCGCGCCGATACGTTTCCTTTCGTCAGAAGCCGGATGTTCCATCTGTCATAGGGCGGATGTTCCATGAATTTTCCAATTCATCTTTTTTTTATTTTTCGTAACCTCTTAATTTTATTCGCTTTCCTTTTAAAAAATTGAAAATTCATGAATAATTCAGGTTATAATGCCAGAAGAATAAAGTTACCTGTCAATTTTAAGATTTAATGTATTTCATATAATCCCGAAGGGTTTCAACAATAATATCCGTGGGTGTCAACCCACGGACTAAAACAAAACATTATTAAAACTCTAAAAGAGTTTAACAGTTAAAAAAACGTAATTACTCAGGTATGTTTTAGCCTCCTGTAACAGACAATTCTCCCGATTGATCGGGATCTGTTTACCTACCATTTTTATAAAAACCGGATAATAGGAATTATCCTTAACAGTAAGAAAGTACCTGAGTAGTTACAAAAAAACTAAGTGGCTTTTACCCACTATAAATCATAGAGCGAAAAAAAATAATAAAAATCTTGACAGGCAGTTAAATATTTTATACTTTTTAATACAAAGTAATTTTTAATAAAAATTAATTGGATTGGAGAAGTTATGAAAAATTCTGAAATTGAACAAAACCTTGAGATCATTAAAAATATGATCAGAAAAAACCGCAGCCAAACCTTGAAGTACGGCAATATTTTTGTGATAATTGGGATTTCCTGTTTGCTTGCAACGATGTTGATTGGTGTCCTTGAGTTGAACAATTTAAATCAATTTACATTGCCGGTAATAATAATAACGGTTGTAGCCAATATGATTGTTGGGTTTGTTGTGGGAGTAAAAGAAGACCGTGAAGAAATGGTCAGTACTTATGCCAAAGACCTTTTCTGGAATATCTGGATCATCTGTGGCCTGGCCAGCTTAATGATCCTTTTTATTTTTCCTTTTCTGGGAACCTTTGAATTTCAGGCGGTTCCGGCACTTATTTCAGTGATTATGGGGATTGTGATCTACCTGATCGGCGTTGTCTATGAATTGAATTTTTTGCGGGGATTCAGTGCCGTCTGGTTTATCGGCGCTGTTGTACTGGCGCTGAACACTTCTGTTTATGGGTTTTTAATTATGGCTGCAATCCAATTGTTCGGCTGGATAGTGCCCGGCTTAATGTTGAATAACTTAAATAAAAAAATGAGTGTTCAAAATGAGGCCTGATGAAATACTAGATTTGGATCCTGTCATTCATGTGCCGACTCGATTGGCGATTCTGTCCCTGTTGGCCACCAAGAAATCAGCCAGTTTTTCTTACCTGAAAAAATCTATCGGCGTTACCGATGGCAACCTGAGTACCCATCTAAATAAATTAGATGAGCATCAGTATGTTCAAATTACAAAGACTTTTCAAGGTAAGCGGCCCCTGACCACTTGTTCATTGACAGATCGGGGTAGAAAGGCCTTTATGGCTTATATTCAGCGCATGGAGCAGATCATAAAAACACAAAAAATGGAATAATTAATAACCTGCATTATTCATAAAAATATGAATAATGCCCGCTTCGCACCGATACGTTTCCTCTGGAAACTATCGGGATTAACCTGAATATCATTCTATGA
>CAYTLS010000509.1:0-2870 GCA_964438745.1 uncultured bacterium | reverse complement strand
CCAATAATATCATCTGGAATCCCTTGTATCAGGGAAACAACCATTATTACGCTGATGAACAGGCCCATACAGACGCGCCTGATTTTTATGTCGTTACTGTAATGGCAGATTCTACCGGTGAATTGGTGCTGGAAAACTTTGAGATGGCGAATAATAACATCTGGACAGACCCTCAGGTTCTGGACTATTATGCAACCAATGACACTGTTTCTCAAGCAGAAATTTTGTCTCCAACTCTTGTCGATTTCATGGGTGCTGATGCTGCCAACGCTTACTTTTCGGAACCCATCACTTTTACAAATGTACCACCGACATCCTATGATTATCTGGTCCAGGTTTATGCTGATGTCAATGTAGAGCCATTACCGGAAAACTGGAGTACAATTGAACCGGAAAATATTGATGCCGGATATTCTTCGACTACTCGTTCTGCAACAGCTGCTGATGATGGCGGTTCCTTGGGAGATTTGAATAACTCACTAACTGCCGGTCGCGAAGTTGTCATTGAACCAGGCGATCCCGGTGTATTGAATGAAACGATCCACAGCGACACGACTTCAACCGGTGAGAGAGTTGATCCATCAACTGTTTACATTCTCAAAAGAGATGCCAGGTACCTTGTTACCGCACCAATTGTAAACCGGGACTATACCCTGACAATCAAAGCTGAAGAGGGGGATGGCATATTGCCAAAAATCAGCCCGGCTGTGGAAGCCGATGGGAGTTTTACCCAGGTGATTAATTCTCGGGGAAACTTAACCTTAAAAGAAGTTTATATTGAAACCATCAGTCCATTGGGCGCTTCCCGTTGGGGCGGCATTCGTTTGTACGGCGAAGGCAATGAAGTGCTTGTCGACGGTTGTCATATCACCAAAGAAAGAGGCGGATCTTTCCAACTAAATTCAGATGGAATGAAATTGACCGTCATTAACAGCCGGATCGGAAATATTGGTGACCATTACGCTCACGGTGGCAATGGTCGTCTCGTGGATACACGCGGTAATTCCATCGAAAGTATTGTCATCAGAAACTGTACCATTTATAATATGCATGACCGTTTACTTCGTACCGGTGGAAGTTCGGTTAACAATTTTGTTTTTGACCACAATACTGTAATGCATGTATTTGGACGTCATGGCGTTTTTGATTTGTCCTTGACAAAAAATGCAACCATTACCAATAATATTATCTGGAACCCGCTGTATCAGGGAAACAACCACTATTACGCTGATGAACAGGCTCATACTGACGCGCCTGATTTTTATGTGGTTACAGTAATGGCTGATTCTACTGGTGAATTGGCTTTAGAAAATTTTGAAATGTCCAACAACAATATTTGGACAAATCAACAGATTTTGGATTATTATACAACCAATGATACCGTGTCTGCGGCGGATGTTCTGTCACCAACCCTTGTTGATTTCATGGGCGGTGATGCAGACAATGCATACTTTTCAGAAGAACTGGAATTTGCCAATGTGCCACCGACACCTTATGATTATTTGGTCCAGGTATATGCAGATGTCAATGTCGAACCCTTACCGGAAAACTGGGCTACCATGGAACCGGAAGAAGTTGATGCCGGCTATTCCGAAGGCAGTGAATCTGCCACAGCTTCCACTACTGGCGGGCAATTGGGTAATATGAATGTTGAATTAACCCCAACAGCAATTGATGGTAAAGGTAACGCTGTGCCTGAGACTTTTAAGTTAGCACAGAATTATCCGAATCCATTTAACCCGGAAACAACCATTGAGTTCAGTTTACCAAAAACCGCAAAAGTGACCATGACCATTTATAATGTCCTGGGACACAAAGTTCGTACCTTGACAAATAGTCAATTCCAGGCAGGTAGCCATTCTATTAAATGGGATGCCAGAGACAGTAACGGTAATATCACTTCAGCCGGATTATACTTTTATCAAATGAAAGTAGATAATCATGTTGAAATGAAAAAAATGATATTAATGAAATAAAATTATTTTCCACAGCGGGAATTCCTCCTCCCAAACGATTGAATTCCCGCTTTTCCCTTTAAAACAGAAGAATTGTGAACTTCATAAAAATTATGATGAGAGGACAATAATGCAAAAAATACAATGGATCGAAGACCTTTTAGCAAAAATGACACTGGAACAGAAAATCGGACAATGCGTGGTTGTCGGTATGTCCGGCACCGTAATAACCAATGATTTGAAAGAAGCGATTTTGCGCTATCAATGCAGCGGTATACGTCATTCCGGATTTGCCCGCATGTTTCGCTATTTCAGCGATGACAAAGCGAGAAAACAGGAGTTAGGCGCTGATTTCAAACCTTCCATGCAGAAAATCGCACTCGATGGTCTTCCTCCTTACATCGGCCCTGAAGGCTATGCTGAACTAATGAATCAATTACGTGACCTGGCTGCTCAACGTGATCCCCATATTCCATTACACATGGTAATTGACCAGGAAGGTGACACCAGTAAGGATTATGCTCGTGGTGGAGTTGTACAATTCCCTTCCAGCATGGGTCTTACTGCTGCAAACAGCCCGCAAATGGCGTATGAAGTGGCAAAAGCCGCTGCCAGGCAGATGAAAGCGGCCGGACTGGACATGATCCACTCGCCGGTTGTTGATGTGAATATCAATCCCAATAATCCTGAAATCGGCCGTCGCGCATTCAGCGATGATCCAAAGGTTGTGGCAGAATACGCCATTGCAATGCTCAAAGGTTTCCAGGAAGAGAATGTTATTGCGGCTGCCAAACACTTTCCCGGTCGCGGCGACTCAGCAACTGACGCGCACCACGCTTGTCCCATGCTGGAAGTCGATGAAAAACGGTTTAACGAAATTGAATTATACCCTTATAAAAAACTAATCGAAGCCGG
>CAYTLS010000508.1:0-2875 GCA_964438745.1 uncultured bacterium | reverse complement strand
GGAATCAAATCCTGGCTTACCCGCTTATTCATTAATTGCGCGATCTGCTTTTTCAATCGCACGGTTTGTAGGTCCGGATTATTTGACAGAACCAATTCTTGCAGGTTACTCAAATCCTTTTCCTTAAGTTGCTGTTTCATTTCAGTCTTTACCGGTCCCAGAGTATCAACTTCCAGAACAGATTTTAGCGAAACCATTAATTGTCGGTATTCCCTATCCAGAGAGGTGATCGCTTCTTCCTGCCGGGCAATTTCCTGACGGACTTTGATTATATCGGCATAGGATTTTGTGCTGTTTTGATATTTTGCCCTGAGAATTTCCGACCATTGTCCGGTTAATTCCAGGGTTTCTTTTGTGATGGATAATTGTTCCCGGTTCAGCGCTATTTTATACAGCAGTTCCTGAATTTGGTAGGCCACATCATCGATTACCTGCCGGTATTTCACCCAGGCTATCTCTGCCTGATGTACTTGTATCTTGCGGGCGGTTGATAATTTTCCAAACCAGGGAAGTTTCTGAAACAAACCAATTTTGTATTCCTGGGGACCGACTGCTGTTTCCACATTTTCAACAAAGACACCAAAACTTAATTTTGGATCAGGCAATTTTGTTACAACATCAATCCCTTCAACCTCAGCCTGCCACTGATTTTTATTTGATTTTAATTGGGAATTGTTTTTAATCGCAACTTCAAGAAACCTTTGTACCTGCTGCCCAAAGGTTTCTGCGGTAAGGTTTTTTACTGCAATAAAAACCAGTAAAAAAATCAGTATTTTTTTCATTTATATTCAACTCCTATTATTTGAAAATATAGTTCAAAAACAACGCACCTGCCCTTTCAAAAGGTGATTAAAAATCTATAAAAAGGGGTTAGTGAGCCATACCGAAGCATGACTCACTGTTTGCATCATTGATTTTCTAATTAAGCAGAGGAGTATTGATATAAGTTGAAGGAGTAATTAACATTGTAGGTAATTTATATGATCCGGTTAAATCTCTGGATTCCGGAAATTCATGATCAGTCGCAGAGCGATTGTTTTCAATGATATCCGGTAAAAACTTTTCTTCATTTGTACGGTACAATGGAATTAAAATAACAACATGTGCAGTTCCACACTTAATTGTCATATCACAGTCATTATCAATTTCGCATTGAGATGTCGTCTCACAACATCTATTTTCTTCAGCAATTGTAAAATCAATGAAAACTATAAAGTTTGCAAAGAAGATAAATCCTGTTAAAAGGAAGGTTACCAATTTCCGATTATTACTCTTTTTTCTATTCATATATATACGATAGGGAATTAATTTCAGAGTTACAAGAAATAATGAAATTTAGCCACAAAAACAGAAAACCTTCTGAATAACAAAGTACAGAAGGTTTTTATTTTATGATTATTTGTGAGTATTAAATTACCGAACTGCTTTAACCCGCTTCTCGACATAAGGTGAATTCAACAGGTGAAGAGCCCCCACATAATCCATGGTAAACTCAACAAAATCGCCAAGTTTGTATCCATTTTTATTATTTTTGAGATCCATCACCATCATATCGGAACTGGCCCCTACAATTTCAATAGAATCATCGGCTGGAAAAATATGATCTCTGTCAGTATCCAGAAGGCCTAAATCAACAATTGCACGGTAGCTGGTTTTGCCAACTTTTTTGCGGGGAAACTGAAAGGATTCCCCCTCGACATTTGAGCCCATTTTTCCATCGGGAACTATCGGTTTCTCTGCCAATTCTATAATTTCCGCCCGTAAGGTAAAAATATCTTTAGCCATGCCTTTTATATGTTCATCATGATAGAGGTCTGTGCCCATAAAAAGGGTTTCACCTACGCGGAAATGATTAATCCCTTCCGGCAGAGTATTGTTTTTAATCATGGGTATCACGACAGAACTGCCGGCAGAAACAAATTCAATATCATAATCAAATTTTTCTTTGATTAATTCCTTATAAAGAATTAATTGCATCATTTTATCAATGGATGGTAATACACCATAAAGGCAGGAAAAATTTGCCGCGATACCCAACACTTTTATATTCGGCAGTTTAAGCACTTCTTCGAAGACATCCAGGAATTCATCCCGCATAACTCCTTCACGGAGTTCGCCTAATTCCAGCATAATGAAAATTTTGTGGGTTCGGTTTTGTTTTTTTGCTTCGGCAGAGAGGGCCCGAATTGTCTTCAATTCCGTATTAAAACTAATATCAGCACAACGAACAACTTCCGGAATTGCACTCAGCGCCGGTGGCTTGATGAATATTGGTTTCAGGCGTTCACTTTCCTGCTCTTTGATCCGTTTCAAATTTTCCAACCGTGAGTCACTTACTTCGGTTATTCCAAGTTCTTCCAGTACATTGATATAAAGCGGATGACCACAAAGTAGTTTGGTGACAACCGACCACTCAATATTATGTTCCTTAAACATTTTCTGCAGAAATTTAAAATTGTGTGCCAGTTTATTGCGGTCTAATTCCATATACGCCATGATTGGTACCTATTTATTTTTGTATCTCATTTCGAGATATTTGTTTATATAACCCACTTTTTCATAAAGAAATCTGGCCGGATTGTCCGGTTCTACATGAAGTTTTAAATCACCATCGGCAACTTCCGCGGTTTTTTTCATTAATTTTTTGCCTAATCCCTGACCCCGCATGTCACGGTGAGTTGCTATATAGACCAGAATGTTCTCCGGAATATATCCTCCCATACCAGTTTTATTGACGATCACAGCACCGACAAGCTGCTCATCTTTGGTCATTTTAAGGATAAATCCGCCCGGCTTGCCATCTTCAGCAAGGGCATAGTTTACAGATTTCATTATATCTTCACGGGGATCTCCAAATTGTTCCAGCATATCATGT
>CAYTLS010000507.1:0-2876 GCA_964438745.1 uncultured bacterium | reverse complement strand
CCGTCGTATCCCAGATAGGTAAGGCCTGTGTGTCTTCGGTGGAAAAGCGGTATTTTTTCGCCATGGCTTCCAGGATCGCCTGTTTCATTTGCGGTGTTTTTGTAACATCTTTGGCTCTTGCCACCATATTGTCAATATATCTGTCACCAAACATGCTCAAATAGGTTGTGGTGGGTATAAATATAGCTTCTTTATCACGACCGCCATAATCGCCACTTTGGATTTTTTCTTTCAATATTCCGATCACTGTAAATGGAGTACCATTTAAATATATGATTTGACCCACAGATTCTTTTTTGCCAAACATTGTTTCCTGAACACCAAATCCGATGAAACAAACCCGGCGGCGCTCTTCCATGTCAATGGGATTGATGAACCGGCTCCCTGCCTGAGGCACCATATTGCGCATATCCTGGAATTCCGGCCAAACCCCATGCACTCTGTAGGACTGTTTTTTTCCGTTAACATTCGCGGACAATTGCCGGGAATATTGTGGTGAAAGATCACCGATCAAGGATACATTTTCTTTCAAATATTTCGCGTCACCATTAAAAAAATTCAGACTGCGGCCTTTTGGAAAGCCACCATAACTAATACTGGTGCGGCCGGCCCAAATAACACAGATCGATTCACCCATGCCATGCATACTTTTGGAGGTATTCGCTTTGACAGCAAACCCGAAAGTCAGCAACAGAATGACCGAGGTCGTCCCCCAGAAAATTCCGAAAAGGGTTAGTGCAGTCCGGAGTTTTTGTTTGTTGAGTTCCCGCAATACCTGCAGAATGTTTTTAATAATCACGTGGATACCCTCTTATTGAATTTCTTTGGGAGGACGTTCTACCAATAATTCGTCTTTCTTGACACCAGATTTGATTTCAGCATTGATTCCGTCGCTTAACCCTACTTCAACCTGGCGTTTGGTCACTGTACCTTTGGTTGTATCTTCGATTTCTACAAATACGGAATCATTGGAAAAGGTCAGCAATCTTTCCGGAATCGTGAGTACATCTTCTACTTTATTGAGAATGATTTTAGCATTAGCGGAATAGCCGGCCCGCAGATTAACATCACGGGTATCAACAATTATGATTTCAACATCAAATACGGTAGCATTATTGTCTTTGCGGGCTTTGGGAGAGATACGGATCACTTCGCCGAGGATGGATTGGCCGGGCAAGGCGCCGATTTCCAATTCTGCATTGACACCGACATCAACTTTTCCCACATCGATTTCATCGATCGTGCCACGAAAAATCAATTTTGTCATATCCGCCAGAGTAAACAGTGGCGTTCCCTGTTGATAGGAGGTTAATGGCACGACCGGGTCGCCGATATTGACGAATTTTTCCAGTACGGTTCCGGTAATAGGTGATTTGACAACCGACTCAACTTTTCCGGCATGGCCTTTTTCAATTAATGAAAGCCTGTCTTTTGCAAGATCGCGTTGCAATTTCGCCTGGTCATATTTCAGTTTAATATTTTCAAAGACCTCTTCGGATACCAGGTTTTTATTCAGTAGTTCAAAATTCCGGTCATACTGGATTTTGGCATTTTTAAAAGCCACTTCTTTCATCTCCAGGTCACGGCGGGATTCAGTTAATTCACGCGGGGTCGGGTCCGGTGATATTTTGACCATGAGGTCACCTTTTTTCACCTGGTCACCAACTTCTACTTTTCGTTCAACTACGATTCCGGGAATCTTGGATTTCACCTGGATTTCATTTTCCGGTGTAATCGTACCGATCGCCAGGGCTTCTTCCACGATTGTTCCGACCTCGGGTTTTAAGGTTTTATATCCCTTGTCTTCTTCAGAGCCATTTTTTTTGAACAACCGCATTCCAATGACGCCAACGGCTATTATTAAGACTACCAGACCAATGATTTTTAACTTTTTCATGTTTATTTTCCCCTGTTAACTTATAATTTCGATGATTTATTGACACGATTATATTTATAAAGTTGTCATACTTAACCATATTATTTTGTGATTTGTACCAATTATTGTCATTTCATACTGAAATTTTCTACTTATATTTCAAAAACTCTCATCATAATGAAATTTATGAATTGTATATCAATAAGTTGTTTCTTTCATTTCATTAAATGTAAAAATATGTCACCGGATAGTCTTTTTGAAAAGGGTTTAAAAAAAATGGAAGAAGAAATTTGGGGGTTTTCTTCTTCCATTGGGGATGAGGATTTTATTAACTAAATAGACAAACAACATAATGTATTTTAATAAGGAGGATTACTTGCCTGTGTATTTTATCTCTTTTTTTAAAAAACTGATTTATTTATTTTAACTGCTATATAGACCCTCGCGATTAAAAAAGGTTGTCATAAAATATTTTAAAGGAGAAAAATTGCGGCTGGAAAGACTACTATCCATTGTATTCCTGCTCTTAAACCGGGATAAAATAACAGCCCCGGAATTGGCGGTAAAATACCAGGTATCAGAACGGACGATTTATCGGGATATAAAAACGATTAATGAAGCGGGAATTCCGGTTATTTCTTATACCGGACAGGAGGGAGGTTTCAGCATCATTGAGGATTACCGAATTGATAAACAAGTTCTCACCTTAAAAGAAATGACTGCTATTGTCAATGCCCTGAAAGGGGTGAATGCCTCTCTGCAAAACCATGAAATAGATAATATAATCGAAAAAATCTGTGATTTAATGCCCCGAAATGGTGTACGGGAAAAACCTCTCCGTGATGCCAATATTGCTATTGACCTGGTTCCCTGGAATATTTCCAGACAATACAAAAAAAATCTGAAAACGATCAATACAGCGCTTGAAAACCGGGCGATCATTACGTTTAACTATACCAAAATGGATGGAACAAGGGGCTGGCACAGCAGAATCAGAACC
>CAYTLS010000506.1:0-2879 GCA_964438745.1 uncultured bacterium | reverse complement strand
TTAATTGATCAGCCAGTTTCAGGAGCGGTGTCTCATCCACTTCTCTGTCAAAAAATTTCGGGACCAGTGAGGTGACCAGGCTATAAAATTCAAGGGCCACATCAACATTGTTTTCTCTGTAAATATAATAAACAGACTCATAGGTAGCGTTATCTGTGAATTTTTGATACTCTTGATTATTCTCAAAAAGATCAACCAGGTGATACTCCTTTGTCCCTTTGGTAATCTCTTCCTGAAGATTAAATTTTACCGGATTTTCGAAATCACCAAAATTATAAATCCATATATCTCCAGTTTTTAGATCACAGACAAAACTGTACATGGTAATGGAATGAATGCTGTTTTGAGCACTGGATTTTAAGGCTGTGGTTATGGTGGTGGTGGAAAAGCCCTCACGCTTTTGAATAACATCAACAGCATTGTTGTACCGCCAGCAGGGTTTTTCTTTGCCCACATAAGCAGAGCCAAGAAAATTGGTGGCCACCTGGTAATGTTGATCATTTTCCAGAAACGTTACTTCTTTGTTATACCATTCCACTACCATGGAATTGCCAAACCGGTCCATCACCGGAAAGCGGGCATAGTTTAAGTAGCGAACATTATAGGTGTTGAAAAATTTCTTTACATCAGCCACGTCGGCGCAGGTTGCTAACAAGGTATCCATTAATCCACGTTTAAAATCAGGTTTGAACGCATCCCGCTTCCAGCCTTTTGGTGCCAGCGCATTGCCATCCACAAAAAGCCCCTTTTCATTCATACCACCCTGGGTGGAATTGCCGCCGTAATCATACCCCAGGCATACCCGGTCATAATTATTTTTTTTGCCGGGGACAAACCAGACCTTGGTAAAAGGCATATAGGAGTCTTCATTACTTCCTGCCAGGGATTTGTTTTCATCTGAAAGCATGACAATTGTACAGGCGAACAGATTATTGGCAGCCAGTACAAGGAGTGTAATTGCGAAAATTAATAGTGATTTAATATTTTTCATCATTCCCCTCTTTTTTTTAAACAGTGCTAAGACCCATGGCAAATAAAAAAGTTGTGATTATGCTAACATTTTTTTCTATTATCAAATAAGTAGTATTTGAGAGATCATTCAATATATTTTAACGACAATTGATAAACCTAATAATAATGGCTAATATATTTATGAATATTTAAGGCCAGTTGTGATAACAATTAATTTTAATTCTTATTTAAGAAGGAGAAAATGATGAAGAAAACCCAATTAATACTGATTGTACTTTTAAGTTTTTTATTGATTCTGACTGCTACTTGCAACAAGGAAAAAGAGACGTCTGACGCAGAAAAAGAACGCCGGGAGCAAATTGATGAATTAAAGTCGAAACTGAATGATGTCGGTGAAACCATCAGTGAAATTTTTGAAAAAGAGCGCGAAGGTATGAAAGAAAATGCTAAAGAAGGCATGATCGGGTTGTTGGATAAAATCGATCAGAAAATTGAAACTATGAAAGGCAAACTCGCCAATTCTAAAGAGGACAAAGACCTCGAGGAAAGTCTGGAAGCATTACAATATAAAGCCAATAAGCTGGAAAAAGAAATTGAAAGCCTGAAAGATGAATCAACAGAGGAGTGGCAACAGATTAAGAGTAAATTCAAAAGTCTCTTGAGTGATATCGAAAAAGATATTGAAAAAATCGGTACAGATCGCTAGAGATTCAGTCAATAAATAATGTGAATTTGATCTAAGGATTTTTACTTCGATTTTTTGTTTTACACCCTCTGGCCTTTTAGGGAGAACTCGCAAAAAAATTGCAATAACATTAAATTGATAAGTTCGAAACAAATAAAAGGTTATCAATTAGTGTCCCCCCTGGACAAGGGGGACAGGAGGTTGTGAAACTGATAAAAAAATAAGCAGCTTTCTTAGATCGAATTCACATTACGCTTTCTTTTTCAATAATTGGGCATTGATAGCAACAATAACCGTACTGAGACTCATTAGTAATGCGCCCAGTGCCGGACTGATCAATATGCCATAGCCAATCAAAATACCAGCGGCCAGTGGTATTGCAACCACATTATAGGCTGTCGCCCAGATAAAATTTTGGATCATTTTTTTGTAAGTAGCCTTGCCAAAAACAATCAGGGAGGCAATATCTTTGGGATTACTATTGACTAATATAATGTCAGCAGTTTCAGCAGCCACATCAGTTCCGCTTCCCACTGCAATGCCCACATCAGCCGCGGCCAGGGCAGGAGCGTCATTGATGCCATCGCCGGTCATGGCGACAAACTCTCCATTTTTCTGAAATTCTTTTATTTTATCGTGTTTTTCATCGGGAAGTACATTTGCAATATATCCATCGAGCCCTAATTCTTCACTGACACTTCTGGCTACT
This sequence comes from uncultured bacterium, assembly GCA_964438745.1. Lineage (GTDB taxonomy): Bacteria > Fidelibacterota > UBA2242 > UBA2242 > JAFGTP01 > JAFGTP01. The sequence goes on along the minus strand of CAYTLS010000506.1, from coordinate 513 downwards.
GTTTCATTGTCTCCGGTCATCATATGCAACTTTATTCCGTTATTCTTTAATACTTTGACGGCTTCATAGGATTCTTTGCGAATCTCATCTGCCATGGCGATAAATCCGCATAATTCGCCATCAATGAGGAGGAATATAATTGTTTCCATTTTATTTTCACCAACTGTGTCCGGTACTTCAATATCTTTTTCTTTAATATATTCAGGACTGACAACTTTCACCTGCTTATCCTGAATTTTGGCTTCGACGCCTTTCCCGGTTATGGAATTAAAGTTTTCAACTGCCGGCAGCTCGATATTCGCTTTTTCAATTTTGTTCATGATACCGATTGCGAGAGGATGTTCGGACTGTTTTTCAAGGGCACCTGCGTATTTTAGAATATCGGTTTTATCATACTGGTCATTCAGAGACTCATAGCGGGTGACGCCAAAATTTCCTTTTGTTAAAGTACCTGTTTTATCGAGCGCCAGTAAGGTTATTTTGCGGGAGTTTTCAAAAGCGGTACGATTTCTG
>CAYTLS010000505.1:0-2885 GCA_964438745.1 uncultured bacterium | reverse complement strand
ATTTGGGGGCCAGGGGTCAATCGTGCTACGTGTTGAAACACCGGAAGGCAGTATGGCGCCGGATCCTGTAGAGATTGGCGTTGATAATATTACCAGCAGTTCCTTTGATCTGTTCTGGAGCAAAAGTAATGCTGATGATTTTAATTTTTACCGGACGCTACTTTCTCACAGCCCAAATCTGGATCCTGTCGACGATCAGATCGGAAATGATTTTCATGATATTAATAAGACTCATTTGGGAATATTTGATCTGACTGAAAATTCTGTTTATTATGTCGCTGTATTAACGGTTGACAACAATATGGAATTTTCCGGCAGTTTGACCTATGGTGAAGCTGGATCGATTGTGCATAAAGTAACAACGGCCTCTGTTTTGGAGTTAGGGTATATTGATGAAACCTTTGAAAATAGTCTCTATATGTCAGCGGTGGGAACACGGCTGGTCAATAAATTTTCACCTCCTTCGGAAAACACCTATATCAGAGAGGTCTGGTTATATTTAAAAGATGAGTCGGGAGGTGCTAATAACTACCGGGTAGTCGTATCAGATGAACAGCGGAATGACATCTTTTACTCTTCACCCTTGCCGACAGAGGCCGGAGAAAATTGGATTGGCTGGACTGTCACCTGGGAAAACATGCAGGATGGTTTTGTTAATTCGGATTTTTATGTGGGTATTGAATATACGAAAGATATCGGCTGGCCGGAAATTGGCTTCGATGAATCCACTGACAAAGAAGCCGGATATTTTATGGATAATGATGGTACTTATTACCCGCTTAGTCAGTATGAATTATATGGAAATCTGGCGATATTAGTTGTGGTTGATGCTGCCGGTTCTTTTGATGAAGGGGCAAACGGCCAAAGTAAAAGAATTATGCTGGGTCCGGTGTTAGAAAACAATGAGATACGACCAGGATTAACGGCCCCAAAACCCATTCCTGGGCAGGATAGATATGAACGCGTATTGGGCCCCGGAGGAAAGGTTAAATCCAGACGATAAATAATTGAGTTGGAATGAAAAGGGTATATGATTACATATGCCCTTTTTTTATTACAATTGTTTTATCCATGCTTCAATTTTTTTGACATGGCTACCCTTCCAAAATATTTTTCCACAATTGCGGCACTGTGTATACTCGTCATATTGTTGATAGGTTTGTGGCGTAATTTTATCCGCAATCTGATTTTTGTCTACCGGCACCAGAATACCATTACAAATCGTACACCGGCTAAAGGGATTGATCGCTGGTGTGAGATTGAATTTCCTGACAACCTCTGCAACTTGCTCGGAAGGCTGTGTATTTCTAACCCAATATCCATATTTGACAGCATTGTACTTTAATATGCCGATATCCCTGGTCAGTATTATTCGATTATTCCACCGGGTAATTTTAACAATTTCATGGTCATCATAATTGTTTTCAAAGAGGGTGTCAAACCCCAGCAATCGCAACTTCTGCGCTAATTTGCCGAGATTGACATCGACAATGAATTTTTTTTCTTTCGGTAGTTCAGGACGCAAATGAAGGATGCCGGTTTTTTGGGACTTATCATATTCTGAATAGACCCTCACCGACTCTCCACCAGTTAACAGGAAGTTAAATTCAACAGAACGGTTATCTACCAAAATTACATCGACTTCGGCGTGGGGAACGCCAATCGCCTGGATGGTATCTTTGATTGATGGTCGCCCCTGAAAATGATAATCAAATGCCCGGTCTCTGGATTCTTTCGGCAGGAAATCATTCAGTTCCGCAAAAAATCGGAATTTTGCCCTGTGTATGAGTGGTTCATGACTATTCATGGTTTAAACTAGCCAAATTTATTGGAAATTATCCAGTGAAAATTTTTTTTAAAATAATTGTCGGCCAATATTTTCAAAAGGAAGCGGCAGCCGGCTAATATTCAACACCGATCGTCCTGTTTCTTTCAAAGGGCCGCAGACTGTTGCATGGGTGTTCAGCAGGGAATACCAACCTCCGGGGTCTTCATTCTTCGTTTTAAAACTATGCATAATAAGCAAAGACCTGGGAGGTTTATTTTCAAATCCTTCCGAAAAAGAACAAATACGGTGAAAAAGCAAAACCCTTGCGAATAACTGAAGTCCATTCACAAGGGTTATTGAGAGTTGTAATTCCGGCCCGGTCCCACAAAAGCAATAGTCAGGATTTATTAAAAATAAACCGGTGTATTCCCTTTAGGCATAACTATGCAGCCCTGATAAAATAAACGAGACACCGAAATATGTAAAAATAATCGTCAGTAATGTCACGATCACAACGGCTGCTTTACTGACAGGTTGGTTTTTATCAAGATGAAAATAATAGGCGAGAACCAGAATATTAATCAAGGACCATACCTCCTTGGGATCCCATCCCCAGTAGGTTCCCCAACTAAAATAGGCCCAGATCGCGCCGGTAATCAAACCGGCATTGAGAAAGAAAAAAGCGATTTTAACCTCTCCATCCAGTTTTTTTGCCAAAATTTCCCGATCATCCTTGCGTATTACCAATAAAACCGCCAGCACCGCAGCTACCAGCATCGATGCGTAAGCAATAAAATAAGCCGGTACATGGATATACATCCATACACTGTTTAAGGCCGGCATTAAGGGTTTAATAATCTTCATTTTTTCAGGCAGCATAATCGCGATTACATCTAACAGAAGAATAACACCAATTACCCAATACTTGGTATTTCCACTCACCTGATTTCTCCAGAAAACCAAACGAAGAGAAAAAAGAAACGGCAGCAATATCATTGTTTCATAGAGATTTGTAAAAGGGGGGTGCTGGGCATAGTAGGAACGAAAGATTAGCAGGAGAAATTGCAAGCCGATTCCCAAATAAATAAAAAGCCGGCCGGTTTTTTCTTTTTCCAGA
>CAYTLS010000504.1:0-2888 GCA_964438745.1 uncultured bacterium | reverse complement strand
ATTCAGAAAATTAACAAACAAAAAAAATATGCAGAAAATCTTGCATCACGCTTGTGAAAGTTATAACTTTCACAAGTTGGTTGTGGAAAGAATTATTATGAATGCTAAAACTGAAAAAATATCAGAAGTTGTGATCAGACGGTTGACTGATTATCTCAGATGCCTGAAGCATGCTCAGGATGCCGGTAAGAAATTTATGAAATCCAGTGAGATTTCCTCAGAGTGCGGTCTCAATCCTTCCATTATTCGCAAAGACCTGGCTCATTTTGGCGCCTACGGTGTCAAGGGAACCGGATATAAAATCGACGACCTGATTGAGAATCTGCATAAAATTCTGGGACTTACCAAAACCCGGGAGGTGGTTTTGATCGGGGCGGGAAACCTGGGTACTGCCATGATTAAGTATCCCGGTTTTCGCAGTGTAAATTTCAACTTCATCGCGGCTTTTGACACCGATGAAAAGAAAATCGGTCAACTGGTTGGCGCGACGGAGATATATCCCATGTCAGCATTAAATGACTTTATTGCCAAAAATAAAATTGAAATTGTGGTGCTGGCGGTTCCCAGTTCGGAAACCATTGGTATCGTAGAAAGTCTTAATTCGGACAATGTTAAGGGTGTATTGAATTTTACATCGGAAATTCTGCCAACCCGGAAAAACAATATGTTCATACACAATATTGATCTGGCGAAAGAACTTGAGGTTATATCTTTTTGTATGAAGAATTGTTTGTCGTGATTAATTGACCATTTAAAAATAAATCAGTAATAATGATATAGTGTCTAAAATTTAAATCTTAAAGGCTCAAAAAATGAACAAAGTTAAACACGCGCTCTTTCTTTTTGTGATTTTAATGCTGGTTTGGGTGTTGCTGACTTCCTGGAATACCCAGGAGATTGTCGCCGGTATCATTGTCTCAGTATTAATCGTTTTGCTGACTATGAAACTGGAACCTGTCCTTGGCGCAATCAGGGTTAATCCGAAATCAATTCTCTATTCAATCCTTTACTTTTTCACATTCATCAAAGAACTCATCGTCTCTAACCTGGATGTGGCACGACGGGTTTTATCGCCATCTCTACCAATAAATCCCGGGTTTGTAAAGGTTAATACCCGCTTGAAATCAAAAATCGGGAAACTGGTTTTAGCTAATTCCATTACCCTGACCCCTGGTACATTGACAGCGGAAGTTGAGGGAGACCATTTGTACATCCACTGGATTGATGTAACTGAGGATAAAATCGATGGCGCAACAAAGGAAATTGTCGGAAAATTTGAAAAATACCTGGAGGTGATCTTTGGCTGAAACTATTTATAATCTCGCGGGAATTATTGCGTTGGCGGCATTGCTGTTGGCATTCGTCAGAATGGTTAAAGGGCCATCGGCCGTTGACCGTGTGGTGGCACTGGACGCTATGACGATTATTTCTGTTGCATTGATTGTTTTTCTGGCTGCCTTTTTGGGACGAACTATTTATGTAGATGTGGCATTGGTTTACGCGCTGATCAGTTTTGTCGGTGTGATTGCAATTGCCAGATATTTCGAAAGGGGACTGTGATGACAGGTGCGATTATTACATTGATCGGCTCAATATTTTTATTTCTTGGCGCGTTGGGGCTTGTCCGTATGCCGGATGTTTACAACAGAATGCAGGCCGGAACAAAAGCCACGACACTGGGTGCAATGCTATTTTTATTGGGAGTTGCTTTTTATAATACCGGAATGTCAATGTGGGGAAAGGTTGTTCTGCTGATTTTGTTCATTGTTTTTACGAATCCACTTTCATCCCATGCTCTCGCCCGGGCCGCTCATAAAATCAAAATGCCCATGACAGAAAAGACTGTGAAGGATGAGTTGGGGAAGAAAGATTTCACGATTGAAGAAAAATAAGGTTCACGGATTGTTGCAGGAGAACACGGATAAACAATTTAAATGATGAAGAGAATTATGAAATATCACCAAATTTCAGATAAAATATTAAGATCATTTTACGATGTGTATAATTCTCTAGGATATGGATTTCAGGAAAAAGTATATGAGGCAGCAATGCTGAATGAATTAAGTAAAAAAAAATTATCGGTATTAAACCAGTATCTGATAAATGTATTTTACAAAGAAGAAATTGTCGGGGATTATATTGCTGACATCGTTGTAGATAATAAAATCATTATTGAATTAAAAACGAGTAGTAAAATTCATCCGCATCATGAATGTCAACTATTGAACTATCTGAATGCAACAAAATTTGAGGTTGGTCTTTTGCTTAATTTTGGTCCAAAGCCAGAAAAAATAAGAAAAGTCTATGATAATGATAAAAAAATATATTTTCAAAACTATAAATCACCAAATAAAGCACAAACAAGTGATAAAGTTGATGCAATTATAGACAGTTTTCATACCGTGTATCGATATTTTGGCTTTGGGTTTCAGGAAATGGTTTACAGAAATGCGTGGGAAGTTGAATTAAGAAATTCATGTATTGATTTTAAAAGAGATTTTCCTTTATCCATTTTTTTCAATAATCAAAAAATTGGCGAATACTTTTCAGAATTTTATTTTGATGACTTGATTATAAAAATTATATCAAGAAAAGAAATCACGCTTCAAGATGAAAAGATAATGGTTAATATTTTAAAAAGTACAAATGTGAAGTCTGGTTTAATATTAAATTTTGGCTATACACCTGAAATTAAACGGAAATTTAAAGATAAGAAAATGAATTGTGTTCACGGATTGTTACAGGAGAATACGGAAAAAAAATAATAGTAAAAAATCCGTGTCATTATGCATAAATCCGTGTACGAAAAACAATTGAGAGGATATATGACAATAATTTTTATTACAATACTGGGAATCATCATGATAGGGGCGGCTTTCATTGCCATT
>CAYTLS010000503.1:0-2891 GCA_964438745.1 uncultured bacterium | reverse complement strand
TCCGTTAAATGTGTTTTCCACTCGGCATAAACCTCTTCCCCGGATTTACCCACGACTTTTTTCATGGCGCGGTTGATACTGAACTGAAAAGGATTGGATAGCTCTTCCATCAGTTCCGGCAGTACTGCTTTACCATAATTCTCCGCAATGAATTTCGTCAGGCCATAGCCTTGATTATAGACGGACTCACTACCGATTCCATACTTGCCGAAGCTTTCCATTTCCTGAAAAGAGAGCAGATTATTATTGAATATACGATCCCGTATGATCATATCGCGATGAGAGTCCCAGAAATCATTGGTTGACCCCGGATATTGATACTGAGCCACACCTTCGGCCAACCACATGGGCATGACCACAGTGGGAATCGGATAAGAAACAATAACATTGGGATAGCCACGCACGACATCCTGCCGCTTTTCCTTTTCATAGCCCATGTACTGCAGATAAAAAGCCGGTATATTCCGTGAGGCTTTCATCGATTTTTGGAGAGTGACGATATGGGCAAATTCATGGGTGATCACATTCCGTAACCAGCGATGCGCGCCCCGGAGTTCAAAATCCAGCGCAGACGCCCAAATATCAATTTTATTATCAAAATAATAGGCCGCGCCATTGGCGATGTCATCGGTGTCCTTGATGATCAGTTCGGTTTTATCACTGGGTTCAAAATCATAAAAATCTGTGATTAGCGGATAGACTGTTTCAGCGATTTTAGCAGCTTCTTTGGCTGTCCATTCGGTACCGTCATGATAATGCACAAAAAAGTGCTCAGTCTCAAAAGTCGTCCATTCCAACTCCGGATGATTGTAATCAGAAAATTGGGCAAAGGATGATAGGCTGAAAAATAGTATTAAAAATAGTGTTCTGAATTTATTGTTCACCGATTATCTCCAAATTATTTAAGAACCATAATCTTGACTGTTTTGGTTTCAGTTGTACCGCCCGTTTCAGCTTTGACAATGGCAAAATAAACACCGCTCTGCATGTCAGATACATTCCAGGTAAATTCATTGACCTGGTTGACCTGCGGATTTGCTTGATTAAATGTTTTGATATGTTGACCGGCCATATTAAAAATATTGATCGTTACATCGCACTCTTCTGTCACGAAATAGCGAATATAACTTTCATTTTCTTCCACCGGATTGGGCCAGCAAAAGGTTTTCTTTTTGCTGAGTAAATCCTTGCTTTCCGGATCACTTGCCGCCGGCTGATATGAGTAATAGTAACTGTGCTTATTCCCCCCCTGTTTTCCCCAGGATTGCTCAGACATGCTCTTCCCGGAGAGCATTACACTGGTCATCTGCTGATTTCCAATAGAAAGAAAATAGGTCTCATCCTCTAAATTATACAATCCGGAAAACTGATCTTGCGGTGTAATTGTTGCTAGATCCGATATAATATCACCCTTATAATTCAGGGTAATGATTCCAACATTTTCAATAAAGGCTACAATTTCCTGGCTCTTTGCATGGTCATCCAGATTCATCGCATATAGTGATTTGCCTAAACGATTACCCTGAAACTGGTTCGGGATATCAACAGGAAAATTAGATAATAACATAAGATTTTGGTCAAAGGCAAAAATTTTCTTTTCTGTAGCAACAACAATATCATTATTACCATCTCCATTAATATCCGATACAACCGGATTTGAATGACATTCTAGGGCAATTTTATTGACCAGAAAATCATCCGAGCTTACATTTTCTACCAAAAAGAGATGATTCCCGGTAGTCACAACAGCATCCGTTTGCTCATCTTTGAATTTTGTTAAAGCGAAATTTTTTGCTTTTTCATTCTCTATTAATTCAAAATTAGCAATATTTATTGAATTGATATCAATTGTTGATGACCATACCTGTCCATCTTCCAGAAGATAGTAAACCCTTTGTTCACCAAATCCAATTTTATTTATTTTATAATCAAAAGCGTAATAAGTGACCTCTTCATCCTGAAATCTGGCCAGGTGGTAACCGCTGGCTGTATTAACGCCAAAAACTAAGGAGTCATTATAATATTGCAGGTTAGAGGTGATTTCCATATTGACCAGTTCGACCTCCTGATCAATGGATATTTCATTATCATCAATGTCAAAAGTTTGAATTTTCAAATGGGAGCCAAACTCAAATACTAAATAAAGGGTTTCATCAATATAGAGAAATTCCAGGTTATCGATGGTTTGATAATTCTCAAAATAGGCTGTTGAAGTAATCAGTTCACCATAGCCATTATATAAATAAATTCTATCTGAAATAATGATCAGGTCTTCATCCGTGTCATTATCAAAATCACAAAAAGTCATACTTTTAAATGCCGATCCCAAATCAACCGGAAAATTTCCATTCCTGGCTGCAAAATCAATCGTAAAATTCATCACTTCTCCACCCGCACCAATACTGTCGATGCGAATACCGGACGGCATATGATCATTGCTATTTGTGTTAGGAAATGTAACCGGTGTAAATCCGACAAAGGATTCATCGTTTTCTTCATAAACATTTTTATTGATGTCCCAAAACCCTTCATTGGAGGCAAACCAGGCATCGTAGCCCCAGCCATTATGGACGTCAGAAAATATATTGGCAGCGGGAAATCCAATATCCACCGCACCGTCGCCTTCTTCCAGGTGAACACCTTTGCGTTCGCGGTCATTGTTGACACTGTTAGTGGCTAGATTGGCATTGATGACAGTTTTATCGATATGCCAGATCAGCAATCCGCTCCCCGGCAGGCCAACATCATAGCGCGGTACCGAAAGCAGTACACCGGTTTGTTCGGATATTTCGGCACCAATGGAATCTTTTACCAGTGGTAAAACCGATGGAAAATTGGCCTCTTCCGGGCCGGCATTATATATTTCATTACGGATACTATCCAGATTCCAG
>CAYTLS010000502.1:0-2892 GCA_964438745.1 uncultured bacterium | reverse complement strand
CTAATTTTTAAATCGAGTCGCCCGAATGTGGTACTTACTTATTTTGTATCCCAGTATTCTTTCAGTCGAACTCAAAATCCGTGCGGCTTTAGCAATATTCCCCTGAGTTTGTTTCAAAGCATCCTGGATAATCTCTTTTTCATAATTTGAGACCGATTCCTTCAGTGATAACCGCTGATAAGTATTACTGCTTTCAGCTGACTGAAGCGTTGCCGGCAGGGAATAGGAATGGATCACCTGGTCATCACTCATGACCACCGCCCGTTCGATGCAGTTTTCCAGCTCCCGCACATTTCCCGGCCAGTGATAGGACATCAGCAGGTCAATTGCCGGCGTGGAGATCCGTTTTACTGATTTTTTATGCTTCCGTCCGTATTTGAGCATAAAATGATCGGCCAGCAATAGGATATCTGTTTTTCTTTCCCGTAATGGCGGCAATACCAGTGAAAAGACATTGAGCCGGTAGTAAAGGTCTTCACGAAAAGTATTTTCTTCGATCATGTTTTCCAGGTCCGCATTGGTCGCGGCAATTACCCGGACATCAACTTTAATTGTTTTAGTGCCGCCAACCCGCTGAAACTCCTGCTCCTGTAAAACACGCAACAACTTCGTTTGGGTCATTTTGGACAGATCACCTACTTCATCGAGAAAAATCGTTCCCTTGTCAGCAAGTTCAAAACGCCCTTTCTTGGTTTTATCGGCGCCGGTAAAGGCTCCTTTTTCGTAGCCAAAAAATTCCGATTCAATCAGATTTTCCGGAATTGCAGCACAATTAACACGAATGAACGGTTGATCCTTGCGGCTGGAATTATAATGGATCGCTTCCGCTACCAGTTCTTTTCCGGTACCGGATTCCCCGCGAATGATCACGGTGGTATCGGAATGGGCGATCCGGCCGGTCTGTTCGATGATCTCCCGCATTTCATGGGAATTGCCGATAATATTACTGATACTGAATTCATCCTGAAGTTTATGCTTCAAAGTCACGTTCTCATCGATCAGGGTTTTGCGTTCTTGCTCAATAATTTTTTGCACACGAATTGGCTGTAGCAATGCAGAGGCGACCAGGGATAAAAACTTAACCGTCACTTCATAATCTTTCCCCGTCTCAAAGGGAAATGTGATTACCAGTGCTCCCAGGGTTTTATAATCCAGGGAAATCGGTACGCCGATATAGCTCAACTCCGAATCGACTTTTGGATTCCAGGTATTATACCGATTCATAAATAGCGGCTCCTGACTGACCATAGGCACTGTTATGGGATTGCCGGATTCGACAATTCGGCCGGTCAGCCCTTCTCCCACGCGAAACTTTCCCCGCAGAAAATCCTGTTTAAACCCCACATGAGCGACAGGTCGTATGATGTCGCTTTCATCCTCTACCAGAAAAATAGCGCCGGAATTGATCTTATATAATTGTTGCAATATTTTCAGGGTTGCATTGAGGGATTCCTTAAGATTCAAGTTTCTTGAAATGGTTTCATTGATCTCGATCAGAATATCCAGTTTTTCAAAAATATTGACTTGGTTGGTATTGGTTTCCATTGTTAACCCACAAATTTGTAATTTAACTTTTCAATCATTCATTTTTGATAAATTATAGGAAAACTTTGTATAAAAAGAAAGTATAATTTTCAAATCAACCCCGGCAAGATTGATAGATTTACCAAAAACTACATTTTTGAATATTACTGTTTTTAAAGTAACATTTTTGTAGCAATATTTGCTTTATAAACTTCAGGAAATAAAAAATCAGGAGCATCGCCACTCTCTCGACTACATTTTTGTATTTTCATATACTTTTTGTCACAAAAATGTTATTAAACTGGGTTGAAAATATTTTTTGCCCCCGGCATTTTCGACCAATATATTAATTAAATCAATATAAAACAACATCTTATTAAAAATGGTACGCCCTTTGTCTAGTTCCAATCATTAATTATTTTTACAAATTTGAAATCTTAAAAATAAAGAGGAAACCATGTCAGAAGTATTAGAACGTAAAAATGCAGCCGGAATTGAACCGGTTGTTTGTAAAGATACCAGATTAGGTCGTTTTGGTGAAAATTGTTTCAATGACGCCGTTATGCGTGACAGATTACCCCGCGATACCTACAAAAAAATGCATGCGGTTATCACTGAAGGCGAAAAAATGGATAATATCTTAGCCACCACAGTCGCCCACGCGATGAAAGAATGGGCCATTGAAAAAGGGGCAACCCATTTTTGTCATTGGTTTCAGCCCTTAACCGGCTTAACCGCGGAAAAACATGATGCTTTTTTGGAAATCGAAAACGATGGCTATGTGATTGAACGATTTCGTGCCAGCCAGTTGATCCAGGGTGAACCTGACGCCTCTTCTTTTCCAAGTGGGGGCAGCAGAACAACTTTTGAGGCCCGCGGTTATACCGCCTGGGATCCCACATCACCGGCCTTTATTATGACCAGCAAAAAGGGTGGTGTGCTATGCATACCCTCGGTATTTATCAGTTATAATGGTGAAGCGTTAGATAAAAAAACCCCCTTATTAAGATCAATGGATGCCATTAATGAATCCGCGCTGAAAATATTAAAACTTTTTGGCAATACGTCAGCGAATAGTGTTGTTTCTACGATCGGCGCGGAACAGGAATATTTTCTGATTGACAAATCTTATTATGATGCCCGTCTGGACCTGCAAATCACTGGCAGAACATTAACCGGAGCAATGCCGACTAAGGCACAGCAGTTGGACGATCATTATTTCGGATCAATTAAAGAGCGGGTACTGGCATATATGGATGATGCGGAAGCAGAACTGGACAAACTTGGCATTCCTTCCAAAACCCGGCATAATGAGGTCGCCCCTAACCAGTTTGAACTGGCGCCAATTTTTGATGAAACCAATGTCGG
>CAYTLS010000501.1:0-2895 GCA_964438745.1 uncultured bacterium | reverse complement strand
ATCACTGACACCATACAAAATCCCCATGGTACTGATGAAAACCTCTTTGGCAGCAGTGGCCGCGAAGAGTCCGACCCCGATTTTCCAGTCAAATCCCGCCGGTTTCAAAGCCGGTTCCATAAATTTGCCAACCCTACCGCCAAAACTGTATTCCACCGCGCTGTGTACATTTTCTTCCACCGGTATGCTCTGTTCCTGAACAGCTGTTTGGGAATTATTGACAATATGCTCAGGCGGCTTCGGATAGCTCAGAAAAAACCAGATCAGGATTGAAGCGGCTAAAATTACCGTACCTGCTTTTTTGACATAAGAGCCTGATTTTTCGATCATATGCTGAAAGATACTGCGTACAGTGGGTACCCGGTAAGGCGGTAATTCCATGACAAAGGGTGTTTGTTCACCGGCAAAAAGTGTTTTTCTGAAAATAAGCGCCATTATAAAAGCGATCAACCATCCCGACAGCCAGATCAGCCAGAATATCAGTCCGGCCTTTTCGGGAAAAAAGACAGCCGTTAGCATAGCTATAACCGGTGTTTTTGCACTGCACATCATGATTGGCGATACCAGGATGGTAACTAGCCGATCTTTAGGATTGGACAATACCCGCGCGCTCATAACCCCCGGCACTGCACATCCGGTAGAAACCATAAATGGAATGAAACTTCTGCCATGCAAGCCAAATAAATGAAAAAATTTATCCATTACAAAAGCGGCCCGGGCCATATATCCGGTATCTTCCAGGATGGAAAGACCGATAAACAAAAAGACAACCAGCGGCAGGAAAACCAAAACGCCACCTACGCCGTCAATAATACCGCCAGTAATAAAATCCCGCAAAATCCCTTCTGCCATAGTCGCATTCAGTAAATTTTTAATATTTGTAAAAAATTCTTCTATCAACAATCCCAGCGGGTCTCCCAGGGAAAAAGTAATTTGGTAGATCAAATACATGATCATCAGAAAAACAGGAATACCAAAAAACCTGTTCAGCAAAATCGAATCGATCTTTTCCGTAAGATTGCTACCGTTGATGGTTTTATCCTGCTTAAGAGATTCTTTCAGGGCGCCATGTATATAACCATAGCGCTGTTCACTGATAACAATCTCGCTGTCTTCCCCGAAATGTTTTTCAATAAACCGGATTATCTCCCTGGTAGTTCCTAAAACGTCATTGGCATTAGCATGGTTTTCCTGTATTTTCTTGACAGCATCATGATCGTTTTCCAATAGTTTTATTGCCATCCAGTGAACCGGAAATTGACGACAAAAAGCTTTATCGGTTTTAAGCAGATCAATAATTTTCAAATGGGCTTCTTCCACTTCATGTCCGTAATTCACGTGTCGCCCGGTGGTATCAATGCGGCCGTGAGCAACTCTTACAGCACTCCTGATCAGTTCCTTTAATCCCTGGCCTTTTGTGCCAACAGTTTTGACCAGTGGGATTCCCAGCAATTTCGATAAGGTTTTCTCATTGATTTGAAGGCCTTTTTGGTCGGCTTCATCACTCATATTCAGCGCGCCGACAACCGGAACCCCCAATTCCTGAAATTGTAACAACAAATAGAGATTTCGCTCTAAATTCGTAGAATCCATGACATCAATGATCACGTCAGGCTTGTCATTCAAAACAAAATCGCGTGACACAATTTCTTCAATGGAATAAGCGGACAAACTATAGGTGCCGGGCAGGTCAACCAATTCAATCTGATGTTTTCCATGCCATAAGTGACCGGTCTTTTTTTCGACAGTAACACCGGGATAATTGCCGATTTTTTGATTTTGATGGGCCAAATAATTAAAAATAGTGGTTTTCCCGGAATTGGGATTACCGGTAATGGCAATTTTTATCTTTTCACCAAACTGATGTTTATGTTCAGAATGGCCTTGATGACGATGTTGTTTTTTTCTAAAAAACATTAATTAATAACCTTTACCTTAATCAATTCTGCTTCGGATCGTCGCAAAGAAACTTTTGAATTTTTTATCTCTATCTCAATAGGATCGCGAAACAGGGCTTCCCGCAGGACAACGCCCGGCTCTTCTTTGATAAAGCCAATATCTACCAGCCGGCGGCGAATTTCTCCTTTGGCCAGTACTTTTTTCACTTTAAATTTTTCTCCCGGTTTTAAATCAGCCAGAGTTTTGTGATCATATTCATTGTTCATTGACAATACTCACTTCCACTTCTCCCCCAAATTTTAGGGGAACTACAATTGATTGGTTTTGATGTTGTATTATGAACCGGTCCGGATAATGTTCCTGCATGGCTATCTCCAGACCGGGCAGAAGTCCCTTATTGAGGAAAAAATCACGGATTTCCGGACTGGCGCTCAACAACATAATCTTGGCCCGTTGCCGGGGCTGCAAATCAGACAGCAAAATATGTTTGTGATCCTGGTATTGATGAGGGAAAATATTGGGTATGCAAAAATAGTCATCTTTGGCATTATGATCGATACACTGCTTGAACAACTTACTCAGATTGGTATCCACTTTTGGACAGTGATTCAAAAATTGATAAAGCAACCCCAGTCGCTTCAGGGATTGATCGCTGAGATGATGTTCCAGTGAACAGGCTTCAGTTTTTGACTGAGGCCGGGTCGCTCCCAGAATATCAGACAAAAAATTCTGGAGAAATTCCGTTCGCCTGGCAAAATACTGCGCCGCTTTTTCACCTTTCGGAGTTAATTCTATGAAGCCACGGGATTGATAAAATATCCAATCCTCTTTGGCCAGTTTTTTCATTGACTCCGTTACAGAGGGCATACTCACACCTTTTTTCTGGGCAATTTCCTTGACGCGCGCCACCCTGTTTTTATTGACCAGGGTATGAATAATCTTTAAATAATCCTGCTGAGATTCTGATAATTTTGTTTCATACATAATCGACTCTAT
>CAYTLS010000500.1:0-2896 GCA_964438745.1 uncultured bacterium | reverse complement strand
AGTTGTTTTGTAGATTTAAAACTTAAAAAAAGCATTTCCACCAGGGGTAATGAATATAAACAATTTATGCAAAATCTCCGTGACGCCTTTGTTTTATCAGAAGGCTTGCTAAAAACAGTGGCAGAATGTGATCAACAGGTTTTACAAAGCGCCAGAACTGCTGTCCCAAAAATTTTGGATGCAAAAAAAATTATCAACATCTCCGGACTCTATCCAAACGAACAATTGGGATATCCCCTTTGGGGACATTCTGTCGCAATCTTTGATTTTGAATATGACGGCATTTTGCCCTTCGGTAAAAATACACATAACATTTTAATTGTCAGTCATCCGAACGGTTTAATTGATATGAATAGCCTCTCAAAAGGATTTATTCATATTGGCTGGGGCATGTCACTGGCAGTCGGAATTCTGCCCGGAGAAGTGGAAAAACTGGCCTCAACAATGACTCAGTTACAATTTTACTGGCGGTCTGCCCAAATCCTCAATGATCTGGTTATGAAATACCTGGAGAAATACACCCGCATGAAAAAATTCTCCAAAAAGGATATTATCGACTCAATGAATGAAATTGAGCAACTGACAGTGGAAAGTGAATTGATTTTTTCTTACCAGATGGATTACCTGAAAATGCTCTCCCCGCTCTCACATTACCTATACCAGGAAACCGCGAAAAGTTGGCGGATCAATGACATGATCAACTATTTTGACAGTAAAAAGGATGCCCTGGCTCACCTTCATGAGCAAGGTGAAGCAAGACTCAAAGAAAGCCTCGAACAGAAACGCAATAAAATGTCTGACCGGTTAAATATTTTGTTGTCAATTTTAGCCCTCTTGACATTATTTAGCTGGGCGGCGGATTCCATCGGCTTTCTGGATGCGACTTTGGATATGCTGCCAAACCTAAAACCTTTTTTAATCGGTGGTAAATTTGTTGTTATTATACTGACGCCAATTCTGGTGATCGGTATCTTTCTCTTCTTTTTCCGGGTGACCACAGCAATGGAAAAACTGGAGGAATAAGCCATTATGTCCCGCACAACAAATCTGCGGAAAATGGGGGTTATCCACTTCCTGCTGGAATCCCAGTTTTGGTTTCCCATCTGGGTCATTTTTTTGCTGGAGAAGGATTTTACTCTGAAACAAATCGTATTTGCCGATATGATCTTCCGGGGCTCGATTGTGGTAATGGAATTTCCCCTGGGTGTTCTGGGTGATAAGATCGGTCGCAAACTGACCTATTTTTTCGGTGCTGTGCTCGGTGTGATCACCTATCTGCTGCTTTTAATCACCAAAGATTTTTTCACCCTGGCGCTATGCTGGATCATGTGGGCCTTTTTTCTCAGTATGCTGTCCGGTACAAACACGGCATACCGGTATGAATTGCTGGCCACCACAAACCAGGAGAAGGGTAATGTGAGATTATTCGGGCTCTTTAATTCCATTGCCGCCCTTGCGCTGGTGATTTCCCACTCTTCCGCCGGTTTTCTCTATGACATAAAGCCGGCACTGCCGATCATTATTAATTGTTGTTTCGCCGGTTTTGCAGCGTTATTAATTCTAACCCTCCCGGGAATTCAACGGCCAAAGGTCAGTAATTCACCAAATTCGCTAAGTGAAATCTGGCAGGCCTTCCTGGTACTGGCTAAAAAGGAACGAACCCTGCTGGCGACGATTTTTCTCTTGGCCATCTGGACAGCGTTTCACTGGACACCGACTCTACTTTACCAGCCCTTACTCAAATCAATCGGCATCGGGACAGAATCCTTTGGGATCATTTTTGCGCTCTTTACAGGCATGGGAATTCTCAGTGGCTTTATTACCGGAAAGATCGCCGGCAGAATCGGAAATATTAAGTTGATCATTCTGGGGATAATATTACAGGTTATTGCCGTCGGTTTTACCGCATTTAGCAATGCCACCGGACTGATTATTTTCGGAATTGTTTTACTTAGATTTGCTTTCTTTTTATGTGAACCGGTACTGAATATCATTCTCAATAATAACCTGACCAATGACATTCGCGCCTCAGTAATCTCACTGGTAAATCTAGTCGCCAGTATTATCATGATCTTTTCCCGTCCACTCGTCGGACTGGCAGCGGGTCAGTATACCGTAAAATTGGCTTTTATAATCTGGTTCGCGGTTGGTTTGCTGGCTTTGGGGGTCAGCAGTCTGCTAATTTTAAAGCTAAAAAAAACACCGGCATGATTCCACACCGGTGCATGAATAAAAAACTCTAAAAATTCTATTCGTATTTTCCCGTTAAAACCGAATCCATAACACTAACTAGTTTTTCAGCACTGTGGAATCCCACAATATGACGAATAACATTTTTGTCCTGATCCATAAATAGAATATTCGGAATACCAATACCGCCATACTTGCCGGCATTACCATTGTATTCATTCGCGACATCCTGTTGCTTATCCACATCAATTCTGACCGGGATAAAATGGTCTGCTTTGTGAATTACCTCTTCTTCGGGAAAGGTTTTCTTCTCCATTGCCTGACAGGGCGGACACCATGTCGCCATAAAATCAACCATCAAAAGTTTGTTGGTTTTGGCAACTTTTTCCAGAGCAGCATCTATGTCATTTCCCCATTCAATTTTTTCACAATCTTCCTTGACTTCAACATTTTTTTCGCAGCCACCACAACCATCATGAGTTTGTTCACAATCCGTATGCTCACCATGGTCATGATGGTCAATCTCTTGTTCAGCATGGTCATGAGTGTGTGTATGGCGCGTATCAGCTGTTTCTTTTTGGTCTGTTTGATTGCTACAGGCAAAAACAACCATTGATGCAATCATCAAAATAATGAATAAATTTCTTCGCAATTTTTCTCCCTTCAAATTTTTCTAATTAACGAATTCCTATAATATATGTATGTT
>CAYTLS010000499.1:0-2909 GCA_964438745.1 uncultured bacterium | reverse complement strand
ATGCATGAAAAATAAGCCTAAAGCAATAATCCTTCCAATAAGCGGATCGATATTCAAATATTCAGCGATTCCACTGCATACACCAGCAATAATTTTATCTTTATTGTTGCGATATAGTTTACGTGCCATTGGATACTCCTTTTTCTAAAATTTATTCTATTTTCAATTCATAACAAAACTATGATGAAAAAAGATTGAATTTAGTTGTCATCTTCAGTTCAGGAATTATCTAAAAGTGTTGCTACTTTTTTGTGGAATCAGAATGTATACAAGAAATAATAACCCAATTGTAAAAAATCGATAATAGAAATCAATAATTTTATTAATTTTAGAAAAAACTACTTGTATGTTAGCAAATTATTTTATTAACTTTACTCGGATAAGATATTATGGAGAAATGATATGAATACGATTGAGAACAACTGGCTCGAAAAAGATTTAAAAGGTGTCGGCTACAAACAATATTTACGTAAGCTGGCAATATTAAAATATCTTTATACCGACGGAAAAATGCCCAAGCGTGAATTGTCCAATCGAACCCGAATGAGTCCGCCAACAGTCAATAAACTTATTGAGGAATTACAGGAACTGGAGTTGGTCAGGGACTACGGATTAGGAGAAGCCAATCAAAAAGGCGGCCCCCGCCCAACCTATTACGGAATAAATCCTGATTCACGTTATATCATTGCCATTGATATCGAAACCTATAATACAAAGATTGCGATTTTCAATTTGAATAAAAAAATTATCGGAGATGTAAAAGTCACTGATATTAGCGTACAGGGGGAGACTGAAAAAATTGCCGAAGACATTCGAGTTGCCGTTGAATCCCATATCAAATCCAATGATATAGACAGAAATAAATTGATCGGTGCCGGAATTGCTTTAAAAGGATTGGTGAATTATGAACTTGGGGAAAGTTATACATATTTGACACTTGAGACCAAAAAAACACGGGATTTATTTGAAGAAAAATTAGACATTCCGGTAGTGATCGAAAATGATGCTCGCGTAATGGCCCTGGCTGAATCCCAATTCGGACTGGCGCAAAATATGAATAATGTTCTGTGCCTGAATGTAAATTGGGGACTTGGACTTGGTATCATAGCCAATGGCAATTTATATAATGGCAATGATGGTTTGGCTGGTGAATTCGGTCACATACAGGTAGAGGAAGATGGTCTGCTCTGTGATTGTGGCATGCGCGGCTGTCTGGAAACTGTGGCCTCCGGTTACGCCCTGCAGCGTATGGCCATTGAGGGCTTGAAAAAAAAGGTACCTACCCGGTTGGAAAAAATAGTCGGTGACAATTATGACAAACTCGATATTCAGACAATTATTGAAACTGCTAACCAGGGAGACCAGTTCGCAACCTCTTTATTATCTGAAGTAGGATATAATTTAGGTAGAGGAATTTCTTATTTATTACATATTTTTAACCCCGAAAAGATAATAATTGGCGGAGTGGTATCATTAGCAGGTAAATATATTTTGGATCCTGTAAATTATTCACTCAACAAATACTCTATGGCTCAGATTCGAAATAAAACTGAGGTACAGGTATCCAAGCTGGGAAAGAAATCCGTTATTTTGGGTGCCTATGCTGTTTTTATACGCGCTTTATTTGCGGAAATTGAAAGCCCGGAGTATTCTGCATTATAAAACCAAAAAAAAAGAGGGTTAAATGACAAAAAAATTGTTAATTCTAGCTGGCGGCAGATCTTCTCGAATGAAAACATCTAAAGCAGCGGCAGGAATGTCACAAAAGGATATTGAAACGGCTAATCATAAAACAAAGGGAATGATCACGATAAATGACCGGCCGTTTATGGACTACATTATATATAATGCTTTTCAGGCCGGTTTAAAAGAAATCATTATTCTGACCGGTGAGGGTAGCCACGAAATTCGCAACCTCTATGGGCAAAAAGACCGGGACAATGAGTTTCACGGGCTAAAAATATCTTACGCCATTCAATATGTACCCCAGAACAGGGAAAAACCGTTGGGAACTGCTGATGCTGTCTTACAGGCCATGGAACAGATTCCGGACCTGCAAAAAGAAAGCTTTATTGTTTGCAATTGTGATAATCTCTATTCGGTTGAAGGATTTAAACAATTAGCTGCCCTGGAAACACCGAATGGTTGGCTGATGTATGATCGCGATGGATTGGATTTTCCACAGGAACAGGTTGAATCTTTTGCTATTACACATACTGATACGGAAAATTTTTTGAAGGATATCATAGAAAAACCAAGCGCGGAAGCTGTGGCAAAGTTTACTGACAATAATGGTGTGGTACGGGTTAGCATGAATATTTTTAAATTTGACGGCAATATGCTCTATGAATATGTTAAGTCTTGTCCGCTGAACCCAAAACGCAATGAAAAAGAGCTTCCGACGGCGATTTTAAATATGGTCCGGGAAAATCCAAAATCGATGAAAGGTATACCAATTTGTGAACATGTACCGGATTTAACCAGAAAAGAGGATATTATAAAAGTTCGTGATTATCTTCAACAAAATAATATTAACTTAAATTGGTAGCAAAGGGGACGTATGTTATTACAAACAATTGACTGGGCTGTTATTAGTGTATTCTTTCTAATCGTTTTATCGATCGGATATGTTGCTTCAAAGACTGCCGGAAAAAACACATCGGAATTTTTTCTCGGTGGCAGAGGCATGCCCTGGTGGTTATTAGGCATTTCTATGGTGGCCTGTACCTTTTCTGCTGACACGCCAAACCTGGTTACAGGAATGGTACGAGAAAATGGTGTTGCGAAAAACTGGGCCTGGTGGGCCTTTCTGATTACCGGAATGGTGACGGTATTTATTTATGCAAAATTGTGGCGCCGTTCTAATGTAATGACAGATCTGGAATTTTATGAAGAACGATATTCAGGAA
>CAYTLS010000498.1:0-2914 GCA_964438745.1 uncultured bacterium | reverse complement strand
GTGCTGTTCTTCGATATTTCCACCGTAATCGGCGCGGATCGGACCAATTGGGGTTGGAATGATCAGACCTGCTTGAAGTCCCCAGTTGAAATTGGTCAGATTAAAGGCATCTAAAACATCCCACACATTGCCCACTTTTATCTGTAAGTTAGTATAGATTCCTCTTGTGAACGGAAAGCGCAATTCCAGGCCGGAGAGAAAGATCATATTGCCCCATTTTTGATAAATACCTATACCGGGAAAAGAATCCTGCCCGCCCATTGAAAATTTTTCAAAATAATAAGGGGTAGAACTGAGGTAACCAAAATGTAAGAGTGTACAAAAAGTAACATCACCATAAGTTTCATAATTTCTGGAACTGGCGGCAAATTTAAAGTACGGCTCCAGAGTTTCATTTTTAAGGGATTGTTCGTAAATGATTGAATTTTTATTACCGCGGGTTGGGAGATCATAATCATTGGTATTGTCTACATTGATCTTAGTGAAAATTCGTGTAACATTGAACTGATTGCCTTTGATCATTGGAATCGCTGTTCTATTTTCATTAATGTCATAAAAGAGCTGCTCAATACCGACTGAGGTCAAGCCGATACGCTTGATCTGGAGGCCAAGGTTTGCTGAGAATCCGTAACTCCTGACGGTATTTTCGGTAATTTTTTCATAATCCCGGTAAATTGGGTATTTAATTTTTTGCATATGAAGATTCAGGCTGTTGGTTAGAATGGTTTTGAATATTCTGGGAGAGATCAGATCCAAACTGATTTTTTGTTTATAATCATTGAACATCATGGAAAAGTTATTGATGATGCCCGCATCGAATAGATTCAACATTCGGTAAGTGATCAATGCTGCTGCGTTGACTTCGCTGGTATAGTTGGCGCTGAATTTCAGAACACTACCGGGTTTTTCAACCAAGTCCAGAACGACATCGATACTGTCTTCAGAAACTTTTTCCAGCCTCAGATTGACATTATTAAAAATGCCTGTACTATAGAGATTGGTTACACTCCGGGTTGCAGATTTTAATTTTAACGGTATCATCTCATCGATTTCCAGTTCCCGCTGTAAGACATGCTGACGGGTATGACCATTACTTTTGAATTCAATCTGGCGTACTATTTTATTTTTGAGGCTGGCATAGGCTGCCTTGAAATAGTTTGAATCCGGTTTATAGTCAGACGGTGGAAGTTGATCGATAATTTTTTGTGTTTCCATGTATCCGGCCTCCACCAGTACATCAATGGAATCAAAATCGGTGGAATAGATATTGTTAATTTCAGGTGAAATCAAAATATCGGCCAGGTGCAGATTGCGGGTATCGGAATAATATGAAATCGTGTTAATTGTTTGGTCCATATAGGCGGTTGCTGACAATTGGCTTTGGTCGGAAATTTTGCTGGACATATTAACTGCCAGAATGAAGTCGGCATTTTCTTTCGCGGCGACGTCGCAGGGGACATTGTTGCTTAATCCGCCATCCACAAGCAGCATGGAATCCAATTCCACCGGAGAAAGAACAATCGGATAAGCAGCACTGCCAGCTAATATTTTGGGTAGATTACCTTTTTTAAAGACCACGGATTTACCGGTTTTGATATTGGTCGCCACAATTCGTAGGGGAATGGCCAGGGAATCAAAATTGCTATTGGAATAATATTCCGGTCCCAGAGTTATCGGTAGTATTCTTTCGGAAACCCCTTGGGTTGAGAGAATATATTTGGGATAATGGATATTAAAATTATCATCTATTTTCAAGGTAAAAATGGAGGGAATATCGATCATTTTTTTTGATATTAACTCAATATCGCGGTAACGCTTACTGGTCAGTATTTCATCCCAGCGGGTTTGTCTTAAATAACGATAAATTTGGTCAGGTGTTTTACCGCAACTGTACATGGCGCCGATGATAGCGCCCATACT
Source organism: uncultured bacterium (assembly GCA_964438745.1). Classification (GTDB taxonomy): domain Bacteria; phylum Fidelibacterota; class UBA2242; order UBA2242; family JAFGTP01; genus JAFGTP01. Next base: position 994 of record CAYTLS010000498.1, on the reverse strand, counting down.
GGTCCCGACGATAAGATCCGGATACCAGCCGGCTTCCTCCAGTGCTTTTAATACGCCAATATGGGCAAAAGCCCGTGCACCACCGCCACTCAGAACCAGGGCGTTTTGTGTGTTTTTTGCCGGCAAAGATACCGCGCAGTAAAAAAATAGGGTCAAAAAAAGAAGGTGTTTTTTTATGTTACTAACCATAGTTTTAAATAAAATTTTTTTCGAAATTAATAATTAATATTAGTAAACTTTTTATACAATTAGTAAGTTAAATCTAATAATATTACTTTACAACCGGGAAAATCTAAAAACAGTATGAAAAAATTCTGGATAAAATTCAAAAGCTCATTAAAAACAAAATTTCTGGCGGGAATATTTACACTCATTCCGATTGTGCTGACCATATATGTTTTCCGCATTTTTCTATCATTTTTTAATAACATCGTCGGTCCTGTACTGGACCCACTGTTGGTAAAATACCTTGGCTTCAGAATTCCGGGGCTGGGGCTGGTAACCGGATTGTTTTTAATCTTTTTATTGGGTGTTTTTACCACTAATATAGTAGGCCGTTCTTTCATAAATCTGTTGGAAAACTGGGTCACCCGAATTCCCTTAATTCGCACGGTATACACCACCAGTAAACGGATTATGAATGCTTTTCAACTTAATCAACAAGGATTTGAAAAGGTGGTTTTTTTTGAGTTCCCGCGCAAAGGAATTTGGTCAATGGGATTTGTGACAGGAGAAACTACCGGCAAGGACGGAACAAAGTTTTATTCTATTTTTTTACCAACGACACCCAATCCGACTTCGGGTTGGATGATCTTTATTCCCCAAAATGATGTGGTGCCATCGAACCTTCCGGTTGACGAGGGACTGCAGACATTGATTTCTGCAGGTTCACTTGTTCCTCAACAAATGAACCTGTATAAAACGGATTAGACTACTTTGTAAATAATCAATCCCATCATAACAATTAATGAAACCATGATCAGCGCAACGCCGA
>CAYTLS010000497.1:0-2927 GCA_964438745.1 uncultured bacterium | reverse complement strand
GCGACATTAAACTTGGGTAAAACAAAGGATAGTGCACTTACATTATCCACCAAAACACTACAGCGCCATTTTGGCTGCTTCGGTTCATCAGGCAGTGGTAAAACAGTTGCGTGTAAAGTTTTGATTGAGGAACTGGCACGAAATGGCATCCCGGTCATTGCTTTTGATCCTCAGGGGGATATTGCATCCTTAGCTTTGCTGGAAAATCAGGCAACTGTGATTAAGCGCGGCACAGACGGTGAAATTCTGAAAAGTTTTGCCGATAATGTCGAGGTTGTGATATGGACGCCGGCCAGTTCAAAAGGACTGCCGCTTTGTATCAATCCATTGCAATTTGATGACCTGGAAAACCTAAATAATGAAGATCAAATTCGATATTTTGCTGCAACTGCCAAAAACCTTGCGGCATTGCTGGATTATAATCTTGAAAATGATGAGGGCAAAACAGCTGAAACCCTTTTATCGTTGCTTTTTGAATATGCTTATAAAAATAATGTTGCGCTCGATGATTTCAGTGATGTTATTGATCTATTAAATGATATACCGGATAAAATTAGTGATACTATTGGCGCCATTGCAAATACCCATTTTATTGCGCTGTTGGTTAAAAAACTAAGTATCCTGAGCCTGGGTTCGCGGAAATTACTCTTTCAAACCGGTATTCCCGCCAGCATTGATACGCTCTTAGGACTGGATCAACCAACCGGTAAAACACGGGTTTCAATTATTTACCTGAATACACTGAATTCATCAGAAGAAAAAGAGTTTTTCATATCCAGTATAGCACACATGCTCTACAACTGGATGCTGAGAAACCCACCGGCTGAAGATTTTGAATCCATTCAGTGTGCAATGTTTATTGATGAAATCGCGCCCTACATTCCGCCGGTTAGCAAACCGGCCTGTAAGGAAAGTCTGGAATTGCTTTTTCGCCAGGGACGGAAATATGGGGTCAGTTGTATCATTGCCACCCAAAGCCCTGGAGATATCGACTACAAAGCCATTGGCCAGTTTTCGTCCTTTGCCCTGGGAACGCTGAATACCAGGCAGGATATCAATAAAGTGAAGCACCGCATGGAATCCATTGCGCCAACAGAAGTTGACTTTATCACACAAAAACTCCCCTCTCTTAAGCCGGGTGAATTTTTGATTGCCTCGCCTGATGAATTTGATAAGGTTTGTCAATTCAAGGTGCGCTGGCTGGTTACGAAGCATCCTCTGGTGATTTCAGAAGACAAAATCCCACAGCTGGTCTCTGGTGAATTACGTCAGAAATACATGGGCAACAGAACAGAAAAGATAGAGGAGCCAACTGGTACATCGTTATCACAGGATTTTACATCAAAAGATAATATGGACGAAGATGAAATTTTACATGTTAATAATAAGATTTATGAACGAGACCTCAAAAAGAAGATCAGGCCCCTGCTCAATGGCGGGTTATTAAAATCAGAAGTATTTGACGAAGCGCGATTTGAATATATACCACTGATAAAAGTTGTTCTGGATATCTTGCGTGAGAAAGGTCTTTTCAAGAAGAAAATACTCAAAATTCCTGAGAATCTTTATCTTGACTATAAAACAAAAAATATTCTCTACCGGAAAGATAAAAAAATCATGGTTGCCAAAGTACTGGATGTTGACCCTAATAAAATCGTGGATCTTGATGATTTTTGTGAAATTACCTCTGTTTATAGAGGTGAGGTGGATTTTGATTTTCGTAAACTGGGTGGTAAAACCCTCGATTTTAAAGCGATTAAACACAGCATGGAACGGAAATACCGGGTACATGTCAAAACTGCTGACCTGGTATTATTTCCGGTCTGGCATTGCCGAATCAATCAGAAAAAAGGTAATGAGCACCGAATAATTTTGATCGATGGTGTGCTTGGCAATGAAATGATTTTAGACCAGTAATTCCGCTAACATTTTTTTACGAAATCCCGGTAAACTTGTTAATCGCGTGAAAGGTAACCTACACATTGCGAAGTTCCAATACTATCAATTCTACAACCGGGAGTGTTAATCCAACTGACTATAGTCAAATTCCGATCCTAATACACTATGGGGAATCAGATAGACAATGGTCAGCACAGCAAAGGCAATGATCACCCAAGTTTTATGCTGGGGATTTTGACGGACCTTCCACCAGGCAATTCCCCAGCAGATCATGGCTGCCAGGGTCTTATTATCTGTCAGGTCATGTCCGAAGGGCCAGCCCGTCCAATAAGCGTCAAAAGCGAACTTCTGTACGATCGGCCCGAGAATAATGCCCCCCAACAATAGGCAGACTGCTGTCACCAGTGTATAGCGGTAGGTGTTCTGATTGCGAAAGAGAACTTCGAATCCGGCGCGGGTGGAATAGAGCATTGCGATAAACATAAATAATATATGGGGAATCAGCACGTAGGCCGGCACATCACCCTTGAAGCGAATCACCACCGGATCGTCCGTGATCATTTTACCATTGACAAACACCTTGTAAACCCGCTTGCCTGCCATTTCATTCAAGGCCGGCAGCATAGCAGAATAGACACCATCCTTATAAGTCAGAGGGATTTTTTCGGACCACCGGTCATTGCTCATCAATCGTCTGTGGACAAAATAGATATCCAGACCATTACAGGTTGAGGAGATGCGAATGGGAACATTGTCACCAATTGTATTGCTGCGTAGAAATTTATAGGAAATTTGGGAGCTGTTGATCACCTGTTCGCCGCTGATCGGGTGAGTAGGCCCGGTTTTCCGTTGATAGATCACGAATATTAAAGTAAGCAGGATCGAAATCGTCCAAAGCACAAAGGAATTTTTTAGCATGCAGCCTCCTGGTAATGATCAATAGGTTCGCGATTAATTTATCATTTTTATCTGGGTTTGGGAAGCACCTCTTCCGTAAAAATCCTTGTAGGTTTTGAAAAAACTGTGAG
>CAYTLS010000496.1:0-2932 GCA_964438745.1 uncultured bacterium | reverse complement strand
CAGCAAAGCGGCGAAGACCTCGAGACAGAAATACAAAAACAGGTTCTGGCAAAGTTGGAAAATCTCATCATATCCCTTGAAGATATGTCGGGAAAGTATAAGATGTATACCCGGCAGATCATTCCTATGACAAAGGAAAGCCTGGAAATCAGGACGGCTGAACTCAAAGCAGGAAAAACCGACATCTATAAACTGATTGAAGACCAGCGGGATTTGCTTGGGTATCGACTCAAACAAGCGGAAATTCTGACTAATTATTACATAACTAACGCTAAAATAGCAAAATTGACAGGGAGTGCAGTACAATGAAATTTCCATCAAAATATAAATGGCACATAATATCAATTGTGGTGATTTTCATCATTGGATTTTTTATCGGTAATCTTGGTGATGAATCAGCACCAACGAGTCAGCAGGATGAGCAGATTATCCATGATCATGAAGAGACGCAAGTGTGGACTTGCTCCATGCATCCGCAGATCAAACTGGAAGAGCCGGGGCAATGTCCTATTTGCTTTATGGATTTAATACCCCTGGAACAATCAGAAGGTGAGGAGAATGAGTATGAGATATCCTTTTCCCAATCGGCCTTAAAATTGGCGGAAATTCAGACCACCCCGGTTAAGCGTGGACAGGCGGCCAAAGAACTCCAGCTGGCCGGTGAGTTGACCCTCAATGAAAAACAAACGGTTTCTGTTACGGCGGATGTCTCCGGTCGATTAGAAAAGTTATATGTGGACTTTGCCGGTGCAAAGGTAAACATCGGTGATCCCCTCTATAAGTTTTATTCTCCCGACTTGTATGCCATTCAGGAAGAACTGCTTCAGCAGAAACAAATATTTGAACGTACAAATGAACAAACGTATAGTAAAATTATCGGCACTATAAGAGAAAAATTAGCACTCCTCGGACTGACAAAAAAACAAATTCGTGAAATCGAAAATTCCGGTAAAGCCAGTGAATATGTAACCATTTATTCGAAATATTCAGGAACAGTTATCCGGAAGAATGTCAATGAAGGTGATTATGTAAAAACGGGGACACAACTTTTTGAAATTTCTGATTTGCAAACCCTCTGGTTGCAATTGGAGGCCTATGAGCAGCAGATTACCTGGCTGACCCCTGGGCAATCCGTCACTTTCACCGTAAAATCTCTGCCCGGCAAAGAGTTCACCGGCAACATTGATTTTATTCATCCGGTCCTTGATCCGGCTACACAGAGTATTCAGGTCAGAGTCGTTGTTGAAAATAGGGAGATGAGATTACAGCCGGGAGTTTATGCAAAAGCGACAGTGCATTCCTTTGTTAACGCAAAAGGAGAATTGGCAACAGGTCAATTAACAGATTATGCTGACCTGCCGCTTCTTGTTCCGGCATCAGCGCCATTATTGACCGGACAACGGGCAGTGGTTTTTGTTGAACAAAAAAAGGATGAAAAAGTGACTTTTGAAGCACGGGAAATAATACTCGGCCCAAAAGTCGGTAAGCATTACGTGGTACTGTCAGGTCTGGAAGAGGGTGAAAAAGTGGTCACCTCCGGTAATTTTAAAATTGACAGCGCCCTGCAACTGGAAGGTAAATTCAGTATGATGAGTGTTCAGGATGAGAAAAAAACGCCATCATCAAATCATTCTGCTGTTTTTATTCCTGTCTATTCTGAGTATTTCAATTTGCAGGAAGCCCTGGCCAATGATGATTTTGCTATGAGTAAAATGCATTACCGGAAATTATACGAGATCATTGAAAACCTGGACGTAAACCATCGTGAATTTCCTCAAGATAAAATGCTGAAATGGAAAGCCGTCAAAGAGAGCATTCTGAATAACCAACAACAGGAATTTGCAACAATTGAAGAATTACGGACTAATTTTGAGACCATCAGTGATAACCTGATCGAGTTGGCGAAAAGTTTCGAGCAGGTAGGTGATTTGAAATTCAATGAAGCCTACTGTCCCATGGCCTTTGGCAACAAGGGCGCTTACTGGCTTCAAAAAGAGAACCAAATCGCTAATCCCTATTTTGGCGCGAAAATGCTGCGCTGTGGTGAGATCAAAACAAATTTTGGTGAATAAAACTTTGCAAATCGGTAAAAACCGTTGCAATGGTTACTACTAAATATTTAAAGGAACTAAAATGAATATTCTCGATAAATTTTTAAAATATTTTATAGATAACAAACTCATTGTTTTTATTTTGTTGTTGCTCATAGTGGCCGCCGGAATTGTAGTAGCGCCCTTTGATTGGCAACTGGAATCCATACCACGGAATCCGGTGCCTGTGGATGCCATTCCTGATATCGGCGAAAACCAGCAGATTGTGTTTACTAAATGGCCGGGTCGCTCCCCGCAAGACGTAGAAAACCAGGTGACCTATCCCTTAACGGTCGCATTACTCGGTGTTCCTGAAGTAAAAACCGTGCGCAGTTATTCGATGTTTGGATTTTCGACGATTTATGTCATTTTCAAAGAGGAAGCGGAATTTTACTGGTCTCGCAGCCGCTTACTGGAAAAACTTAATTCCTTAGGTGGCGAAACCCTACCTGATGATGCCAGACCGGTATTGGGACCCGATGCCACTGCTCTGGGGCAAGTTTATTGGTACACACTGGAAGGACAGGATAAAGAGGGTAATCCCACTGGTGGCTGGGATCTGGATGAACTTCGCTCAATTCAGGACTGGTATGTGAAATACGGATTACAGGCTGCCGAAGGTATCTCGGAAGTGGCGTCTGTCGGCGGCCATGTCAAAGAATACCAGATTGACATAGATCCCCTGGAATTGCAAAAGAAAGCGATTGATATTCCACAACTTTTATCGGTTATCAAGCAATCAAATATCGATGTGGGCGCCCGTACCATCGAAGTCAACCGGGTGGAATATTTCATTAGAGGACTCGGCTATATTGAAGGCATTGAAGATATTGAAAATACCC
>CAYTLS010000495.1:0-2935 GCA_964438745.1 uncultured bacterium | reverse complement strand
TTTTTTCAGCCGGAAAACCACCGTCTATTGCATTAAACCGGTTGAAATCCGGCGTATCCAGTTTGACAACAGAACCGACGAAAATATTCTGGAATTCAAGGAAAATGACCGGGGCTATTTCAGCAAGATGTTATTTAAATTCGGTAAAATCTGTAAATCCTGGAAAGAAGCCACCCGTGTCCATTTAATTACCACCTCCTTAGGGTCTGTGCTGCTGGGAAATGCCATGGCCTGGTCCATCAGAGGAATATTTGACTGGACGCTTTTTGGGCTGACGGTACTGGGAACCATCCTCATCCATCTCGGCGCCAATATGATGAATGATTTTCACGACCATCTTACCGGCAATGATACCTTTAACCTGTTTCATAATGAAATCACCGGGGGGAGCCGCATTATTCAGAAAGGTGTTTTTTCACCGGAGAAAGTCTTGCTGTCTAGTATTATTTTATTGCTATCCGGGATTGGTTTAGGACTTTATATCAATTACCTGATTCCGGGGAATGGATTATTGATTTTTGGACTGATCGGATTGGTTTTAACCATCGGCTACTCAATTCCCGGCTTGAAATTAATCTACCGGGGCCTTGGTGAAATTACACTGAGTCTGGCTTTTGGCATGGTCATTACTGTGGGGAGTTATTTTGTACAGACCGGCGGCACACTGGAGCCTGCGCCCTTTATCGCCGCTGTACCCCTGGCATTTTTTGTTTTATTGTCCCTGTTTATTAATGAATTTCAGGACTATCGCGCTGATAAAAATGCTGATAAGAAAACCCTGGTTGTCCGGATCGGTGATAAATGGAAAGCCATGCGACTGTTCTCCTTTCTGATCTTTGTCCCTTACGTCTGGATCGTACCCTTTGTTATTTTTGGGTTGATGCCCTGGTGGTCACTGCTGATGCTGTTGACATTACCCCTGGCCATTATCGCCATTCGCAAAGGCTCAATCAAGTACCGGAAAATATATGAGTTGCTGATTGTCAATAAGTTAACAATCATAATCCATTTTATGACCGCGGTGTTGCTGAGCCTGGCTTATATTCTGGATAAAATTGTATAAATTTTCTTGATAAATTAAAATTGGGACTATAAATTTACACGCTTTTTAACACTGGGATATCGTCCAATGGCAGGACACCGGCCTCTGGAGCCGATGATCGGGGTTCGAATCCCTGTATCCCAGCAACGAACTCTAATTGGTCTCGCTACCGGTTAGAGTTCGTTTTAATTTTCGGCGCATTCGTCTAGTGGCCCAGGACGCCGGCCTCTCACGCCGGTAACAAGGGTTCGATTCCCTTATGCGCTACATCTTGATAACCAGATAGTTAGAGATACTTTATCTTCCTTTTTATAGCCATATTTATAGGAAATTTACCACAAATTAATGCAATATGATGCAAATAGTCTCGTCGAGAGAAAAAGTGTACCGACTTTTGTACCGACTTTTTGTGCCAGCTAATTTTTATTGCCTTTACTGAAATCTTTAGCCAATTTCTTTAACCTGAATTATTCATGAATTTTCAAATTTTTAATCAAAGTGTATAGAATTAATAGTTTACAAAAGAAACAATAAAAAACTAATTTGTAAAATTCATAGAATGATATTCAGGTTAATCCCGATAGTTTCCACAGGAAACGTATCGGTGCGAAGCGGGCATTGTTCATTTTTTATGAATAATGCAGTTAAATCCTGTTCTGAAAATTTTCTATCAAAATGTCCTTTGTATTCAGTGAACAGAAATGTGAATCGGATTCGCAATTAACCGATCCAAAGGTTCCCCCCCCCCTCTGAAGCAATAACTCTTGCTACTTTAATATTTGGATTTTATTTTATGAATTAATTGAAACTAATTTCAGGAGACAAAAAATGCACCTCTCTCGATGGACAATAACTTTATTTCTTCTGTTTCTGGTAAATTGCCATGGAAGCCCACCATTTAATTTTTCAAGCAATTGGAACTGGCATCAATTAAGAAACCATGCAGTTACTAAGGCTACCAAGGCCACTATTGATTCACTGGAAAACTTAATAGTAATTGAGGATGCCCGGTATTTATTAGAAAAATTAGATCAATTGCAGACTCCGACAGACATACAGGATCTGATAACAATAGAAGCCAACCAAATTTCTGCCGGCGGTGGATTTTATGGTATTCTTCCTGTTTTTTTTCAAGACAGTATCAAAATCCCAATTCCGAATTCTTTTGATTCAAAAATAGAGACCGCTTTGTTCTTAGCAAAACAGCAGGAAAGGGTTTTGGAGGTAATCGACAGTCCCTCCTTTCCATATAATAGAAAATTTTCAGGGCAGAAAATCGATAGAAAACCGATTAAACCATTCACTTCGGAATTAACACTCAAAGTTGATATCAGTGCCATTAAAACGGTATTGGATTATTACACCAATTCATCTGAAAAAGAAAAAAACATAAGAGCTATCACCAACAATCCTGTTTATAAAAGCATGTTACAACATCGACGAAATCTTGGATATTTGCCGGAACCTTTGCCGACAACACAAGATATAGCCGATTTTGTTATGAACAGTTGTCATAAAGCAGCTGCCTATCAAATATGGAATTGGATAAATCCCTGCAATTTTTTCTGTTTTTCAGACTTGTATTTAAATAGAAAGAGGTACCGTGATTTAGTTGAATACATTGATGAAAACCGGGATCAATTTGAATATCAAATTTTAAGTAAAATTGATAAATATACTCCAGAAAGTTTTCAATTCTCTGATCAGATCAGTTTTGGTGTGAATTTTGGTATCAGAAGTTGGGCGACGAATAATGCTATTGGTACCAATATTGTTCAGGTAAAAGATGATTTTAATGCATTATTACGGACCATGCGCCATGAAGTATTTCATCACGTACAACTATCCCTTACAACTCTTTCTCCGGATATAACCAGCAAAGGTAATCCGGGT
>CAYTLS010000494.1:0-2935 GCA_964438745.1 uncultured bacterium | reverse complement strand
TCTGGGGAATAATGGGACTTTTTCGCGGTTTATGCTAAAAATGCAAAAAGTCCGCGTCTTCCAGGCCATGAAATCGCTGGTCAATCAATTTGCTTCGGAAACGTCCAGTATTACAGACGCAACTTTAATGGAAAAGATCACTGACAGCCGTAATATTCCTCCGGATTCCGAACTCCGACAAGTCACCTACCATAATTATGCTGATAATCTTGACATTATTCTGAAGAAACTGAGCAAAAAGAATATTCCCGTGATTATGAGTAATTTAGTCAGTAATCTCAAAGATCAGCCGCCGCTTGGCGAAAAGGGTAAAATTGTTGGCGAGACATTGACTGCCCTTGATTATTATGAACAAGGAGAATCCATAGCGGATTCTGTCAAAGCTTATGGCCTGTTTGTCAAAGCCCTGAACCGGGATGAAATTCCCTTTCGCGCGCCAACGGAAATTAATCAAATTATCGAACAGAAAATCAATAAATTTGATATTGAACAAGTGGATATGGAGCGCGCCTTTCGAAACCATTCTGACAGAGCAATACCCGGCGATCAGTTATTCTGTGATCATTTGCATCCCAATCCAGTTGGTTATCATCTGATGGCGAAACAATTCCTGAAAAAGATTAACGAAACAGATATGATCAATACAAAAACAACAGGAGATGAGGAATTTACCCCCAAATTTGTCACGCAGTTGGATTGGGAAATTGGTGCCCTGAGGGTTTTCAAATTGGAACAGAAGTGGCCTTTTAACAATCATAAAACTGGCTACTCAGGGCTTCGTGATCCTGCCAGAAAACCGCTTGTTACTATTGCTGAAGAGTTTCTGTTCATTCATCACATGTGGGGAAAAGCCCACAGTGATATGGCTGATTATTATCTGAGTATCGATAATTTTCAGCAAGCCTGTGAGGAATTTCAGGCAATTTTAGCCATGTTTCCCCAAAAACTGGACTATTATCTGAAATTGATCAATTGCGCCCAAAAAGCAAAAAACTGGCAATTGCTGGAGGATACCGGTCAAAAAGCATTATCATTGACCAGTGTTAAGGGGATGTTATATTACCATATCGCCCTAGCGCAACGAAATCTGGGGAAACTAAAAATTGCCTTTGAAAATTTAGATAAATCTCTGAATTCCGGTGATTTAACCCATGAACAACTCGGCTATGTCTTTTATCTAAAAGCTTTGATACTAGCGGATATAAAAGAATATGAAGAAGCAAAAAAAATTCTGGAAGTAATTATCGATGAAGCACCGGGATTCGATGCTGCCAGGATATTATTGAATGAAATAAATAAATACCGGCTTAATTGATCGGAATTTTGAATTTGTCACTTTTATGTAATTTGTAAAACTGTTTGACTATTGGAGATATGGAATGTACAAAATGAATAGATATTTAATTGTTGCCTTTACAATGCTGATAGGCATCTGTGCCTGTGGTGAAAAATCTGAAATAATCAAAGACCCCGAACTGGAATACAAAAAATACACGCCAAAATCTACTGATATTGTAATTAATCGTATAGAATACGCAAAAAAACTTCAGGGGTTCTGGCTAGGCCAATGTATTGCCAACTGGACCGGCCTGATAACGGAAATGGATAAAATCGGTGGCGACGGGAAAGATGGCAAAGCCGCTGGCTTTTATACCCGTGAGGATTGGGGCGGTCCTGATGAACCCAATCTCTGGGGCGGCAGTGGACTTTCTGATACTATTGATTTTTACCTCAACCCGGATAATAATATCTGGGGCGCTGATGATGATACGGATATTGAGTATATTTATCAACACCTGCTTTATACAAATGAGACATCAATCCTCACACCGGAGCAGATTCGTGATGGCTGGCTCAAACATATCAAAAAAGAAGAAGAAAATTATTTGTGGGTTTCCAATCAGCAAACTTACGATCTGATGCAAAAAGGAATATTACCGCCGGAAACCAGTAGTCCTGAATTGAATCCCCATTATGAAATGATTGACGCGCAGTTGACAACAGAGATCTTTGGCCTGTTTTCACCAACCAGACCGGATTTTGCCTTGAAAATGGCTGATTTACCGATTCATACCTCCGCTCGTGATAATGCTGCTCGAATTGCGGAATTCTATGTCATCATGCATTCTCTTGCTTCGGCGGTGGATGATGAGCTGTCCATGCAAGAAAAATTGACCTGGATGGCTGATGAAGCGCGATTACACTTACCTGATAACTCCTATTCTGCCAAGATGTATGATTTTGTAAAAGCGCAATACGCGTCCGGAGTTCCCTGGGAAACAGCCCGTGACAGATTGCATGAAAAATACCAGGTGCGGCAGGAAGATGGGTATAAATGGTCAACTAAAGATGAGACCTGTAACGGGTGCTTCGCGGCTGGTATTAATTTTGGTGCCAGCATTATCAGTTTACTATACGGAGAAGGCGATCTCAAAGAAACCATCAAAATTGGCGTTCTCTGTGGCTGGGATTCGGATAATCCCACTGCAACCTGGGGTGGACTGATTGGATTTATGATCGGTCGGGAAGGGGTGGAAAAAGCCTTCGGGCAGAAGTTTACAGATAAATTTAATATTCATCGAACACGAATCGGCTTTCTGAATGACGGACTTGACACCTTTGAAAATATGGCAAAAATTGGTGTCTTCATCATCGACAGAGTTGTGCAGCATGAGCTTCAGGGTGGGGTGGATTTGAAGAAGAATGTGTGGTATGTGCCGCGTAATTAAATCCCGAATAAGTTTAAATTACAAGCAGGGAATTTTTTGTGTTATTAAAATTCCCTGCTGATTTTTGTTACTTCATATACATGATCTTCTTTACATTGGTAAAATCTCCAGCAGTGAGTTTCAGAAAATATACTCCTGTTGAATGACCACCCGCCTGCCAAACGACCTGATGTTGACCAGCGGATTGTTTGCCAACAACCAATCGT
>CAYTLS010000493.1:0-2939 GCA_964438745.1 uncultured bacterium | reverse complement strand
TTCGGATAATCAGATTAATCTTCCTGTCATTCACATGGCCAACAGCGGCGCTATCCTGGATCTGCCTGATGCCTATAAAACGATGTTTAATTGTGTACGTGCCGGAATCATTCTTTATGGATGTTATCCGTCGGTAGAAACCACGGAATCCATAGAGATTAAACCCGTGATGACCCTGAAAACCCATGTGCTGGAAATTCGTGAAATGGATGCAAACCGGCCGGTCAGTTACGGATTACGATATTATACCAAAGCAAAAACCAGAATTGCGGTATTGCCCATCGGCTATGCAGACGGGATTAGCCGTATCTTTACCAACAAGGGAAAGGTAATGGTCAATGGCAAACTATATCCGATCGTCGGAACCGTAACTATGGATCAGATCATGGTGGCGGTAGACAATCATGTCAGCGAAGGTGATGAGGTGATATTCTGGGGACATGATAAAGATAAAATTTTAAAACCCAGCGATGTTGCCGACTGGGTGGGTACTATTTCTTATGAACTCTGTACCTCAATTACAAAGCGAGTATTGAAAATCTATAAAACGAAACAATAGGAGTCGAAACTATGGAAATTTTTAAAGATAAAAAAGTAAGTGCAATTTTATTTCACGGTGAAAAGTTAGCCTATGGCCGGGAAGGATTTGTCAACATTTTGAAATCACTGAACAATCAAAATAGAGCCTTTGCTGATGTGACAATCATCAGTGATTCCGGATTTGATACCGGTGACTGTCAAATGGAAAATGTCAAGGTGCAAAAGGGGAACCTGGAAAATATCTCTGCAGAACTTAAAAAAGCGGTTGCTGGTGTTGCCGGTGATTATGTCACTATTATTGATAACCGGAAATCTGTCGTACTATTGAAGCAGGCATACACGGAAACACTGTTGATGACCATGGCCAGAAAACCCGAAGCCGGTATGATCTATGGTGATTACGACCTCAAAACCGATGCTGGTGTAAAGGAAAAACATCTTCTGAAACATCACATCGGTCGAGTTCGTGACAATATGGATTTTGGTAAAGTTACCTTTTATAACAAAGAATTGTTGGCTGATGCAATCGATGAATCTGTGAAATATAAAACCTTTTATGATATTCGTCTGAAAGTCTCAGAAAAAGCAGAACTGGTTCATTTGGCAAACCGTTATTCCGGTTCCTTGTCAGTAGTTGTTGATCAGGGTAAAAGCGCGAATGTTTTTGATTATCTGCTGGACAGCAAGGAAAGTCAGTTGGAAGCTGAAAAAGTCGTTACAGAGCACCTGAAGCGAATTGGTGCCTACCTGGCGCCTGAGGCCAATTACCGTGACCGTCAGGAAGAAGATGCGGAACTGGCGGCTACGATCGTTATTCCTGTGGGACAACGGCCGGAATTTATCGGCGCTGCCCTGGAAAGCGTGTTAAAGCAAACGGTACAGAATATCGAAGCCCTGGTTGTTGTTAATGGCGGCGCTGATGATCCAACTGCGGCGGAAGTGAAAAAGTATATGAAAGGCGGCGAAAAATATGATGACAGCAAACCGGAAGTCAGACTGAAAGTTGTTGATGTCAATAATATCGGCCTCTGCCTGAATATGGGGGCTGAACTGGCACGCGGTAAATACTATGTCCAGTTGGATTCCGATGACAGATTGAAACCGGACGCGGTTGAAAAAGTGATCAAAACCTTTGAATCAGATAAAAATATCGGTATGGTTATTGGCTCTTACGAAGTATGGGAACTCAAAGACAATGGCGAATATATCCGTATGAAAGAAATTCCGGTGGTGACCCATGATGAATGGACTGAAAAAAACGGTCGCAACAATCTGCTGAGAATCAATGGCGCCGGCGCGCCCCGCTGTATTCCTTTCAATATTATCAAAGAAGTGGGTTATTTCGATATGAATGACATTCCTCATGCCCGAAATTATGGTGAAGATTATGATATGGTCAGCCGCATCAGTGAAAAATATAGTGTGGGTCGAATTTTCGATCCGATCTATGAGGTGGTTCGTCATGCCGGTGGCACAGACCATAATATCGATGAAATAACGGTAAACCGGAATGACAGCGCAAAAGATTATATGCGGTTGGAAGCCATTGAAAGAAGAATTGAAATTAACAAAAAATTAAAATAGAGCTTAAGGGAGCAATTGATAATGAATAAAGAATTCTTACTCGTCGGGCTGGATGGTGGCGCTACCAAGGTTAATGGCTGGACCATAGATGTGGTTGATGGTGAATTTGAAATGGGAGATCACAACTATGCGGTTTCCTATCATGAATTCACGGGCTATTCGGACAAATTTCAGGCCACTGATATTCAGCGACAATTAAAAGAATTTCAATCAGGCCGCATCAAACCGGGGAAAAAGGAAACCCGTCAGGGCGAAGCCTATGTGGAAGCAGCCGCGGAAGTGGTCTTAAAGTTGGTTAAGAAAAGTAGCGTCAAAAAAGTATTGGTCGGTGAAGGAATGCCAGGCTTGAAAACCGCTGACAAGCGGGGAATCGCCGTAATGGCCAATGGACCGCGGATCATCAATTACTGCGATATGATGGAAAGAATTTTAAAGAGTTACAATGTTGATCTGGTGGAGCCGATCGCGGAATTGGGCAGTGATGCTTTTTACTGTGGTATCGGCGAAGAATACGCCAGGGAAGGACAGTTTAAAAATGTTGAAAATTCCTATTATCTGGGGGGCGGTACCGGCGCTGCTGATGCGCTGAAACTGGATGGCAAACTGCTCTCACTGGATGATATCAAAGCCTGGTTCGTCAAAACCTGGGAATTGAAAAACGATGATGACCTCTCCCTGGAAAAATGTGCTTCCGCCAAAGGTATTCAGCAGATCTATGGTAACTTTGTCGGTATGACAGTGGGCGAATTAAACAAAAAGGAAATTTATCCCTTAAATATACGTGAACGGGCGCTGGCCAATGAAAAACCGGCCAT
>CAYTLS010000492.1:0-2946 GCA_964438745.1 uncultured bacterium | reverse complement strand
TGTTTTCCGGCAAATCTTCAATCAGTTGTAATGATTTTTCTCTGCCGATGTAGATAGGAATCACCTGTTGTGGAAACAGTACCGTATTGCGCAGGGCCAGAACCGGTAGCAGTTCTTCCGGCTGGGTACTAGGTTTATTTGATTTTGATGTCATTCGATAAAACTCCTTAGTCATTATCTGTTCGTTCCGCATCTAAGCGTTTCAATAATCTTAATACTCGATAGGAGACCATATAATCTCCTTTTTTTGAGATGTTGGCAATCGCCGGAAACAAGCCGTCGTTAAACTGTTGGTCCATTAACCAGTCGATTGCTTTGTTAAAAATTTTATGGGTATGATATTCCGGCAAGGGTGCCAGGGTTTCCAAAAATCTCAGAGTGCCGCCACGAAACATGCCCTGATCATTGAGGTTCGGGAGTAAGTAATCCCAGGCATTGGGCTCAGGAAAAAGACTGGGCGCTTCAGTATCCAGATAATGATTCAGCAAAAATTCAGCACCTTTTTTACTGATGTCGGAATTTTTGAGCCGGGAATGATGGCTAAAGGCCTGAACAATAACCATTGTTGTCCAGACACAACTTTTTACTTTATCGTGATCGCTGTTCTTGGGAAGCATAGTAGAACTCAGCCAGCCCCCGTCATGGCGCTGTTTCTTACTGATCCAGCGATAACTTTTTTCTACCAGGGGATTGCCGGCCAATCCAAATTTATTTAACAGTAGCAGAGCGTATCCATGATGATGAAGAAGCAGGGGAAATTTACCGTCTGTTTTTTGAAATTTGATCAATGCGATCAGACCTTTTTTTACATGGTCATTTTCCAGGTTCTCACCATAATTATAAAGCCGGGTCAGATTTTTCAGTTGTTCAAGAAACAACATCGCCTTATGACGTTCCTCAATAGTATAATTACTGTCTGTGGGCCAATATCCCTCCGGGTCTTGTTCCGACAATAATTTTTCTCTTTCCGGGTCAGCAAGCACTTTGGCTCTGACCTGCTCAATCAACTCCTGTTCTTTGTACCGAAATTCCTTCAGAGCAAGATATTTAATATTTGCCGGTGCGCGGTCTAAGATAACAGGCAACGGATCGATGCGTAATCTGTTCATAAATTTTTTTGGATTTGACATTTTTTCACTTCTATTTTTAATTTTCGTTTTTCAAAAAGTTGTTCAGTATTAAAGTTTCCCAATTATTTGTTTAAAAGCAAGTCTATAATTTTTTGGGCTTTAATAATCATGTTTCTGAATTATTTCTCTTAATTCCTGGTAATTGGCAGCATGATAATCAGCCTCCTTTAACTCACTTGTTCCGAAACTTGTCAAAAATCCAACCACTTTGGAGCCTGCTCTCTTTGCAGAAACCACGCCATTAACAGAATCTTCAATAACCAGCATCTCAGTGGGACAAATTTGCAGTTTTTTCGCAACTGCCAGGAATGGGGCCGGGTGCGGTTTATGTTGATCCACGTCATCGGCAGTGATGATCAAATCGAAATCCCTGTGCACCGGTGTATTTTCAAAAATCCAGTTTAGTAAAGCGGTGTCAGTTGAAGTGACCAGGGCTGTTTTATATTTCTTTTTGACCCTTTTTAAAAAAGACTGAAAACCGGGAATGTAACTAAGGTTTTTTCTAAATTTTTGTTTTAATAGCTTATGATCAGCAGTTGCCAACTCCTCCGGGGTTACCGGGAGAGCAAAGCGATGAATTAGATTATCAAAAAAATCTTTAGCGGTTAGTCCTCTGAAACTCTGCCAATCTTTCTCAGTGGCTATTATGCCATATTGTCTGAATAATTCATGGGCGGTTTCTTCATATAATGATTCTGAGTCTACAACAACGCCATCAAAATCAAATATAATCGCTTTTATTTTTTCCATTAAAAGAGGTTAAATCAGGGTGTGGGAATTTAAAAATTGTTGAAAGGAACGGGCATTTTTATATTGGTGAGTTGTGATGCCTAAACCTGCAGCTGTATCAATATTCTCCTGAAGATCATCAACAAAATAGGCCTGTTCCGGCGATATATCCACTGTATTCAGGGCTTTTTTATAAATCTCGGGATCAGGTTTTCGATATCCCATTTCATAAGACAGGAAAAGGTGTTCGAAATCCTTGAAAATATCAAAGGTTTCCTGAATCGCGGTAAAATGGATTTTATTCGTATTGGAAAGTAGATAAAGATGATTTTTTTGCGACAATTCCGGGAGCAGTTCGATTGTACTGGTGATAGGCGAAAAGCCATGCTTCCAAACCGCACACAGGTTTTCAAAATCGAAAACCTGTGTCTCTTTATTTAAATGTTGTATATATTGATCGGTTGAGATGCGGCCGGTTTCATAAGCCTTTTCCAACTTCCAGTCAATGGCTTTCTCAACCTCATCTTTTTGCCTGTTTAAAATGCTTGCTATTTTTGCAAGGGCAGCATCCTTTTTTACGGTCAACAGAACATTGCCCAGATCCAGGAATAGGTGTTTTTTCATTATTCCACAACTAATTCGGTTTTCATCTCAGCTACTTTGTTACCCATTACATCTTTGAATATCGGTTTATGGAAAGCTTTCAGTTTATCCAGTTTCTTGCTGTCCAAAACTTTCAGATGATGCAGGATTTCCAGAGCCATTGAAATTGCTGCTTTAGTATTTCCGTCGATAGCTTTGACGACCAGGTTGACCGCATTGGATTTAGGGGGTTTTATACAAAGGGCAACCAGGCCATTGGTACCGGATTTGACCATCCCGTTACCTTTCATTAATTTGATAAACTCGGTATCGAATTTACCATCGCCGGCGATCATTTCCGGATATTCTGTGATTACCTGGAAGACTTTTGTCAAATATTCATCGGCACCGGTGATCAGTTTATTATACATTTTAGTGATATGTTTTAAAGGCAGAAAATAGGTATCGAGACCAGAATTGTCATTCTCTGTTAAGACCTTATCAT
>CAYTLS010000491.1:0-2959 GCA_964438745.1 uncultured bacterium | reverse complement strand
CTGTAGAAAAGATATCGGGATATAGCCGAAAAGAACTATTAAACCTGACAATCAAAGACATTGTAGCAGAAGAAGACCAACACAAAGCCAGTGAACATTTTATAGAACTTATTCAGGGTGTTTCAATATCAGTAGAATTGCGGATAAAGAAAAAAGATCATTCCACCAGTATATGGCTGGTTACAGCGGTCAAGTTATCGGAAAATCGGAATTTAGCCTTTGTCAATGATATTACAAATCGTAAGCAAGACGAGCAAAAGTTAAAGGAACAGGAACAACAGTTTCGAACGATTTTTGATCATTCGCCGCAACCAATGGCCTTAACTGAAGTGGAAAGCGGCAAGATAATTCGTGTCAATGAAATAATGTGTGACCGAATTGGCGCTTCTCGCGATAAAATTATCGGAAAAACCACCACGGGATTAGGACTTTTCTCAGAAAAGGACCGGGATTTATTCATTTCGACACTTACAAAACAAGGGGTTGTTAATGGATTGGAGGTTAAACTGTATCCATTTTCCGGCAGTTATGTAATTGCCAAGATGTTTGCCAGTTTCATCATTGCCAATCAGAAAAAATACATTCTGACGATCTTTGAAGATATTACCCAGCAGAAAACGGCGGAAATCAAAATCAAAAAATTCAAGTCTATTTCTGACAATGCGCCTTATGGCGTCGCTATTGTCGATACAGCTGGAAATTTTGAGTATATCAATGATTATTTTGCCCGTATTCATGATTATAAGTACGAAGAACTCCTGGGAAAGAACCTGTCCATTTTTCATAATGAAGAACAACTGGAAGAGGTTAGGGAATTAAACCGGGACATTCAGAAAATTGGCCATTACTCAAACCTGGAAGTGTGGCATACCCGAAAAGATGGCTCCATATTCCCCATGCTGATGAGCGGTGTCTACATTCCCGGTAAAAACAATGAGGAAGGGTTTATTGCCGCCACCGCTATTGACCTGACAGAACGAAAAAAGGCGGAAATAGAATTGATCACGACCAAGCAACAGGCCGAAAGCGCCAATATAGCAAAATCAGAGTTTTTAGCGAATATGAGCCATGAAATCCGTACTCCCCTGAATGGGGTCATTGGTTTCGCCGATCTACTGAGGAGTACAGACCTCTCATCAGTCCAGCAGCAATACGTCGATAATGTCAACACATCAGCACGGTCACTGCTGACAATTATCAATGATATTCTGGATTTTTCAAAAATTGAAGCCGGAAAATTGGAACTTGAGCCTATCAGAACAGACCTCATTACTTTGATGGAAGAAAGTATAGATATTATAAAATACCAGGCCGGCAAAAAAGGGCTGGAAGTGCTGCTCAATATTGACCCTAAAATGCCCCGCTATGCCCATATTGACCCCACCCGGCTAAAACAGATCTTTGCCAATCTGCTGGGGAATGCAGTTAAATTCACAGAAAAGGGTGAAGTGGAATTACTGGTAAAATTTGCCGAAGAGAACAGATTTTCCGGCGCATTTACTTTCGCGGTCCGCGATACCGGCATAGGAATTACCAAAAGTCAGCAAAAAAAATTGTTCAAGGCCTTTAGCCAGGCTGATAGTTCGACGACCCGTAAATTTGGCGGTACGGGTTTAGGGCTTATCATTTCACAAATGCTGGCGGAAAAAATGGGCGGAAAAATCAACCTGGACAGTAAGCCAAAAACCGGTACGACCTTTTATTTTACAATATCAACAGAATTTGAATTTGGCCCGAAGCCGAAATTGAAAGTCTATAAGGACATTCAAAATTGTCTGGTCATTGATGACAATAAAAATAATCTATTGATTCTAGAACATCTGCTGATCAACCGTGGTATCAATCCGGTTACTGTTGATAGCGGCTACAAAGCTCTCGAAATTATACGGGGCAGAAAATCCTTTGATGCTATTATTGTTGATTATCATATGCCGGAGATGGATGGGTTGGAAACCATCCGATATATTCGGGAAAAGTTAAAATTAACGCCGGATAAACAGCCGGTAATTCTCCTGCACTCCTCATCGGATGATGCTACAATACACAAAGAATGTAAACAACTTGGTGTCTTTCTGAAACTTACCAAACCGGTAAAAATTGAGGAATTGGATAAAATACTCAGTCGTATCAATGAAAAAGAGACGGATTCAGGAGGGCCACTGCAGAAAATAGTGGAATACGATATCTATCAATCCGGGGAAAATCTGTCACTTAATATTTTGATAGCCGATGACAATGAGATGAATCGGCTATTGGCAAAATCCGTACTGCTTGAGAATTTTCCTAAATCAAAAATTATCGAAGCGAAAGATGGCAAAGAAGCTGTCGAAAAAACGATTGATCATGATCCGGATATTATCTTCATGGATGTTCAGATGCCGGTAATGAACGGCAATGACGCGACCAGAAGAATCCGGCAGAGCAGAAAAGCAGATCAGAAACATATTCCTATTATTGGTCTCACTGCCGGTGCCATGAAGAAAGAACGTGAAAAAAGTCTCAACGCCGGCATGGATGAATTCCTTACCAAACCCTTGGAACCGTTCAGAATTAAGAATGCCATTCATCAATTTTGCCTGGGACAGGAACTCAAACAAACTCAACCAAAATCAAAAGAGTTGTCCCTGCAGCACTTTAATAAAAAGGAATTTTATAACCGCTTAGCCGTCAAAGAGTCATTACTGAAAAAGATCATGAACAATTCAAAAGAAAATATACCGCAAATTCTGACCAGCCTCGAAAAAGCAATTGGTAGTCGGGAACGGCAGGATATCAAACGAATTGCCCACCAACTAAAAGGCGCCAGCCTGAACATGAGTTTTGATCTTCTGGCCACAATGGCAAAAAATATCGAATCCAGAATTGAAGTGAATGACCTGGAAAGCCTGACGGATATTTTTCAGGACATGGAAAAGGAATGGAAGATTATTTTGTCACTGCTTCCCGATGATAGCAACTC
>CAYTLS010000490.1:0-2965 GCA_964438745.1 uncultured bacterium | reverse complement strand
TGGCGGCTGGGCAGTCAATGCCTTTAAACCCCGGGAAAACGGATTGATCAGTTTAAAACCCGATGGCGTTATTTCTATATTTGCTCATGAACTGGCTCATACGCTTGCCGGTCCTGCCAATGCAAAGGGCGAATGGGCAGGTATCGCGCCGCATCATGATCGGGGCGAAGCCCATGCCGGTTGGTTTCAGGGCAAAATCAACGCGCTGTACAATCCTGAATATCTTAAAATGTCAAACAGAAACTGTAATACCTATTTTGTACATGACGATTGGTTCAAGTTAGATTTTAAAAAATATTATGAGAATAAAGAGGGTCGTGAAAAATTTGGTAAAGGCAAAGACTGGACAAAAATGTGGTGGATTTGGAATAAATTGGATGACAAATATGGCAGCACCTGGTATCCCCGCTGGCGCTGGGTTCAGCATACCCGTTGGATGGATCAACCCACCCACAAATTAACCTGGGAAGAAATGGTGGAAGATATGAGTATTGCTGTAGGTGAGGACCTCTTTCCTTTTTTTATTGCCACCGGAACATCGCTTAATAAGAATCGCTTGGAATCCATCAAATTTCAAGGTAAGGTAATTGAATTACCCATTGCTGATATTGATATAACCCCAGCAGGTAATGTCAATGTAAACCCCATTGGAGATTATAAAAAACCCTTATAAAAAAATATGCACCCTTAATATGATTAAAAAGCAGAGAGGACTATAAACGATGATGAAACCTTCAAACAAACTGGTATTACTATTAATTATATTGTCTTCGCTGCTTTTTAACTGCAATTCTGAACCGGGCTTAGGCAATCCTCAAAAGGCAAGTATCAGAGAAGAATCGATATCCTTTAAAACCTATCCCTTTTCCGATCCAAATCCGGTACCGAATATCGGGACCATTTATCCCTACTTCAAATTTGACGGCTACACCAATAATGCTATCGACAAGAAGTGGAAAATGGTGGTAATGGAGAATGAGTACATCAAGGTTTTTGTTTGTCCTGAAATTGGTGGGAAAATTTGGGGTGCTATCGAAAAATCCACGGGAAAGGAATTTCTATATTACAATCATGTGGTGAAATTCAGAAATATAGCCATGCGAGGCCCCTGGACCTCGGGAGGACTGGAATTCAATTTTGGTGATATTGGCCATGCCCCCTCCTGTTCAACACCGGTCGATTATTTAATTGTCGAAAATGCTGACGGCAGCGTATCCTGTATCGTTGGGGCCTATGACCTACCGTCAAGAACCCGTTGGAATATTGACATCAGACTCCCCGCGAAAAAGGCCTATATCGAAACAAAAGTTTCCTGGTTTAATATGACCGATCAATCCACCAGTTATTATCAATGGATGAATGCCGCTGCCAAAGCAAAAGGCAACCTGGAATTCTATTATCCCGGCTCAAATTTCATCGGCCATGAGGGTGAAGCCGGCAACTGGCCTGTCAATAAGGGGCGAACAATATCAAAATATGAAAACAATAATTTTGGCGGTTATAAATCCTACCATGTGCTCAACGCCTATTCTGATTATTTTGGCGGCTATTGGCATGATGATGATTTTGGCTTTGGCCATTACTCACCTTATGATGAAAAACCCGGTAAAAAACTATGGATATGGGGATTATCCCGGCAAGGCATGATCTGGGAAGATCTGTTGACCGATAGTGACGGACAATACATTGAGTATCAGTCGGGAAAGTTGTTTAACCAGGCTGCTGAAGGTAGTTCAAAATCCCCCTTCAAACACAAGGAATTTGAATCCCATGCAGCTGACATATTCAGTGAGTACTGGTTTCCACTGAAAGAGACCCGGGGAATGGTTGCCGCCTCAAAACATGCGGTGGTAAATATCAAAAGAAACGGAAAATCCGCAACCCTTTACCTCAGCGCGCTTGAAAAGCTTGATGAGACACTGACAATCACCCTGGATGGTAAAACAATCAACAAAAACATCTCGCTTCAACCGTTGGCAATTGACACAACAAATTTATCGATACAAAGTGACACTGAAATAGAAATTGTTTTAGGCAATCATTTGCTGAGTTACAGCGCCAATAAAAACGAATCGCTGGTTGACAGGCCAATTGCTCATCATCAGGATTTCAAATGGAATTCAGCCTATGGTAAATTTGTCAAAGCACTGGAACTGGAGAAGCAGCGTAAATACTCAGAAGCATTGCAGATGTATCAGCAATGTCTCTCCATTGATCCGGGATTTCTGGATGCATTGAGCCGACTGTCGCTGAGTTACTATCGAATCATGGATTATAAGAAAGCGTTGTTCTATTGTCGACAAGGCTTATCCATCGACACCTATCATCCGGAATCCAACTATGCTTACGGGTTGGTGAATAATAAATTGGGGAATATTCCGGACGCAAAATCCGGATTTTCCATTGCGTCTCAATCCACTCAATTTCGGTCAGCAGCCTATGTGGAATTGGCAAAACTTTTTTTACAGGAAGATAATTACTCCAATGCGCTTCATTACGCAAAAAAAGCAACCATCGCGAACCACAACACTATCATGGCTTATATGATAACGGCATACACCAACAGAAAGTTAGAAAACAATGCCGGCTCAGCGGATGCCTTGTCCAAAATTTATCACCTGGATCCATTATCCGATTTTGCACGCATGGAAGCGGTTATTCAGCACACCGAGCCAATGGACTATCTTACATCCAGGATTCGCAATGAATTACCCCACGAATCCTACCTGGAACTGGCAGCAACCTATTACCAACTCAATGATCTTGAAACCGCGAAAATAGTCCTGAAACAAAGCCCGAAGCATCCAATCGTGGCACTTTGGCTGGCTGCACTGGAACCTGACCAACAATCGTCTCATTTAGAAAAACTTTTTGAGATGTCCGCAGAAATGATATTCCCCCACCGTCAGGAAACAGCTGAGTTTTTAACAGACCTCGTCAAAATAAATTCCCATTGGAAATTGAA
>CAYTLS010000489.1:0-2981 GCA_964438745.1 uncultured bacterium | reverse complement strand
ATTCGTAGAGGTAGCGCACCATGTAAAACCCGGTGGTGTAGAAAAAACCGTCGGGATATTTGTAGGAAATATCATTGGAAAATATCCCTTTTCGAAGGTTGGCATCTTCCCGGCCATACCCCCATTCTTCACCACTAAAAAACATCGCATATCCCTCATTAAAATCCGCCGGGAAGGATAGTGGGGTAACAGGGAAAAACAAATCTGCCCAGGTTCGGACGGAATGAAAAACGAAATGATGTGAAATTTCATGGGAGAGCACTTTCCGCAGCCATTTTTCGCGTCCCGTGAAGATATTGACATAATCATTCACATTTACCCAAATCGCGATATATTTACCGGCTGCTGAATAGCCATTGGTTATTTTATCCTGGTTTGTAATAAAAATCGTTATTTTCTGAGGCAGTTCCAGATCATAGGTTTTTACCAGGGATTGATAAGTTGCTTCTGAGATTTGCAGTGATTTCTCAGCTGTTTCCAACAGCGGATCATGATATACGACAACTACATTTTCTGATTCAATTTTTTTCCAGTCAATCTCAGCATGATTGCGCTGGTTCATGATAAAATAGGCATTTAAATTTACGGCAAGCAATAACAGACCCCAAAAAACAAACTTTTTAATCATTCTTCTCCTCAATAAAATTATTAGTATGAAAATTAACTAATCAGGTAACTTTAACAAAGTAAATATTTTAAATATAGGGGTTAATTTACTGCCGCTCAAAAAAGGAATTCAGATGATACCCACGGGAATCGAGGTAATTACGGTTTTCTTCCCAGAATTTCGTGATTGCATTGATCGAAGTGATTTGCGTTACCCCATACATGATCATCTCAAGTTTTTTTGTAAAAATCTCACCTTTATAGGGTTCAAATGTCATCTTATAATCCTCAGCTTCATTATTTAATTTTGGGGCTAGGTATTGGTAAAATTCCGCGGCTGCCGATGTCGCAATCCCGATCATTTCAAAATTAGGTACACCATCTTTTATACCGACCACCAAACCGCCGCTGAATCCACGATTGAAGGGAGAATCCAGATAAAAATACTTTTCGGGCTGCGGTTTGCTGAAACTTACAATACCGTGAGAGATCATTTTATATCCACGTGGGAAACCGAACAAATAAGTGAAGCTACCCCAGTTTAGTTTTTTGGCATTTCCAATCGGGTAATCCAAAACCGGTACGAGATTGATTGCCTCAGGTGTTTTAGCGCCTAAAATAGCGATATCAATTTTGTCATCCAGGACAAGAATTTCAATATCATCAGTGACAATTTCCGAGCAGTAGATCATTTTTTTGGTCAGAAAAGAAATGGAGGCCACATAATGATCATAAGGTTCTTCAAAGTAAGTGATGATCTTTTCCGGCATATTCACAATGTGGGCACAGGTCAGCATCGCTATTTGGTTATTTTCTTTGTGTATAATGGTTGCTGTTCCGGTGCTATTATTATTAAAACTGGTTGTCTTAACCGCTCCTTCGATTTTGATATCCGGCAAGGTAAAGCGATTTTCCAGGGTGAATTTGTATTCGGTATAATAGCCTACACAAGTGAGCATTTTTGTAGCATTACTAATTTCCCTTAGCTCTGTCGAGCAATCACGATTGGGAAATTCCGTATCATACTGGCCATCTTCCACAATGAGATTGGAAAAATCGTGAATATAACGGGTACAACTGAATAGGGTTAAAATTATTATTAATAAAATCGTCAGTTTATTAAACATCCAAACGTATTTCCTTTTAGTTTCAGAATAATAATAAAATCCTTTAAATGCAATATGATCCTGTTTGAGAACATGGTGAAAGGAATGAATTGGACTATTGGGACATGAATTTAATTTAGCCCCGGTAAAAATCCGGGGCTAAATTAGTTCTTTGCTCATGCCTGTTTCTTAGCAGCCTAATCCGGATTAAAAGCTAACTACCCGGCAGCGATTAAAAAGACTGGCGATTATTCTATCGCTCTTTATATTTTTTGAGCGCTTCCAGAACATAATCAATATCCTTTTCGCTATGCTCGGCGGACACCTGAAAACGGATTTCTTCATCCCCTTTCGGCACTACCGGAAAATTCAGGCCTGTTGCCAGAATACCATTTTCCGTCAGATAATCGACGAGTTTTTTGGTTTCCTGTGTATCGCGCACCATAAGCGGAACAACGGGATGGTCACCTTTGATAGTTTCATAGCCCAGATCCAGCAATCCCTTTTCAAACTTTTTCGTCATTTTATGCAGATGATCAATGATAGATTGGCCTTCTTCGCCAGTGAGAATATCAAGGGCCTGCATTGCAGCATTACATTCCGAAACCGTAATCGGATTGGAATAGATATACATTGGGGCTGTCTCGCGAAGGTATTCAATGATTTTTTCATTGGTCACCACATAACCGCCATTGACACCAAAGGCTTTGCCCAGTGTGCCGATCAGCACATCTACTTTGGCTCCGGTATATTCTTCAGTGCCGCGGCCGGTTTTTCCAAAGGCACCAACACCGTGTGAATCATCAACAATAGAGATCACACCATCTTCAAATTTATCATCATATTTTTCACAGATTTTTACCAATTCATCCAAAGGCGCATGGTCGCCACGCATGGAAAAAATACCATCAGTAACCACCAGGACGCGCCGGCCTTTTCCTACGGCAGTTGCTAACTGTTTATCTAAATCCTGCATATTATTATGGGTATAAATTGCTTTGTATGCCGGACGGGATAAACGCATTCCATTTATAATGCAATTATGATTTAATTCATCACTGATAATTACCGTCTCTTTGGTCGTCAGAGGAACAATCACGCCCATGCTGGTTACATAAGCGGAACTAAAAATCATGCCGGCGGGTTTACGATGAAATTCCGCCAGTTTCTTTTCCAGCTTAATATGGTGTTCATAGGTACCGCTAATAAACCGAACAGCACCCGGTCCGACCCCAAATTTCTGAGCAGCTTCTTCTTCCGCCTGTATCA
>CAYTLS010000488.1:0-2984 GCA_964438745.1 uncultured bacterium | reverse complement strand
AATGTTAAAAGGATTAATAATACTATTTATTTGTCTGGCTGTAAATTTACACGGGGAAAATAAGATGATAAAATTACCAAAACCAAGCACCAAAAGCGATGTGTCGCTGGAAGAGACACTGGCTTCCCGTCGCTCTGTCCGACAATATAAAGCCACAGCCTTAGATATGGCAAAGATCAGCCAGCTTTTATGGGCCGGACAGGGAATCACGAATTCACGTAATTTTCGCACCGCCCCCTCGGCAGGTGCGACTTTTCCATTAGACCTTTATATTCTTATTGGTATATCCGATACAATCTCCCCCGGACTCTACCGTTACTATCCGGAAGAACAGGCTCTATCGCTGATCCGAGAAGGTGATTTACGAACAGATCTGGCGGCCGTCGCTCTCAATCAACCCATGGTTAAAAAGGCGCCGGTTACCATTATTTTTTCTGCCACCTATAGCAAAACCACAAGTCGCTATGGTGACCGTGGCGTCATGTATGTGCACAACGAAGTAGGTCACGCCGCACAGAACATTTATCTGCAATGTGAAACACTCGGTTTGGGAACTGTGGCCATCGGCGCTTTTGATGATGACAAAGCCAATCGATTCATGGAGTTGCCCCAGGGAAAAGAGGTGGTCTACATGATGCCGGTGGGTTATGTCAAATAATACAAAATTTTAAGAGTATTCTGCAAGTCCTTGGAAAAAACTAATTTTTCATTTATTTTTTCACACGATGAAAACAAAAACAAACAATGCCAAAGATATCCTGCTGAAAAAAGGATTGAAGCCCACCTACCAGCGAATTACCATCTATGATTTTTTGGATAAAAACAGAATCCACCCCACTGTCGATAAAATCTACTCCATGATTCACCAGCATATTCCGACTATTTCAAGAACAACTATTTATAACACTCTGGATCTATTTTTAGAAAAAAGACTGGTAATGGGATTAACCATTGGCGGCGCAGAAAAACACTATGATGTAAATGTTGCATCACATCACCATTTTTATTGTTTAAAATGCAGACAGGTATTTGATATTAAAATTAACTGCCCCTTTTATAACGATAAGCACCCTTTGATTGACGGTAATCTGGTCCAGGAAACACATGGATATTTTAGAGGAACATGTAAGACCTGCGCTCAATAACCATCTGTTAATTAACTTGTTAAAATCAATCTTATTTTTTTCAAAATGTCACTTGACAATCAGCCTAACTGTTGTTAATTTATATTTGTAATGATTACAAATATGGAAAATATAAAAAACTTAATTAATAACAAAGGTGTAAAGCCTACATTTCACCGTATTAAAATTCTGGAATACCTGATGGCCCACAAGAACCATCCCACGGTAGACAAAATATATGAAGATATTGTTAAAAGTATTCCAACCATTTCCAAAACCACCCTGTATAATACGCTGAAAATATTTGTCGATAAAGGTATTATCACCGAATTAACCATCACTGGCAGTGAAACTCATTATGATATGAAACATGGTGATCACCACCATTTTTATTGTACGCAGTGTAAACAAATTTTTGATGTCCACTCCAATTGTAGTTATGATTGTAATATGAAAGAAAGTGTGGATGGCAACCGGATTGACTCATACCAATGTTATTATAAAGGGATATGCAAAAATTGTCTAAAAATAAATGTCATATAGAGATAAATATAATTTCATATTGGAACTGTATAAAATAACTATTGACTTTTTCAGATTTATAGATTAATTAAAAAATCGAGGTGTTGATGAGCAAAGAAAAAGTATTAAATATATTCCAGCAGGAAAAGAAACCAATGCGATCAGGCGAAATTGCCGATTCTACCGGACTGGATAAAAAAGTTGTTTCAAAATTCATTAACGAATTAAAAAAAGAAGATAAAATTTATTCACCCAGACGGTGTTTTTATCAGGCTAAATAAAATCTTGTAACTTTAAATTTTAGATGGAGAAGTAAATTATGAAAGATGTAAAAGGGACACAAACTGAAAAAAATCTATTGACAGCATTTGCCGGTGAGTCACAAGCCCGAAACCGCTATACCTATTTTGCCAGCAAAGCTAAAAAAGAAGGTTTTGTCCAAATCGCTGATATATTTGAAGAAACAGCGAACCAGGAAAGAGAACATGCCAAGCGATTATTTAAATTTCTGAAAAGCGGTGAAGAGGTTGAGATTACAGCAGCATTTCCGGCCGGTGCAATCAAGGACACTATATCAAATCTGCAGGCAGCCGCCGGTGGTGAAAATTATGAATGGACAGAAATGTATCCCGGATTTGCCAAAGTAGCCCGTGAAGAAGGGTTTGACAAGATTGCAGAAGCTTTTGAAGCTATTGCCGTAGCGGAAAAACAACATGAAAACCGCTATAATCAGCTGTGGAAAAACATCGAGTCCGGCGCAGTATTCAAAAAAGGCGAAAAAGTAGTCTGGCGGTGCCGGAACTGTGGCTACCTGCATGAATCTGAAGAAGCGCCAAAAGTATGTCCCGCCTGCGTACATCCACAGGCTCACTTCGAAATTTTTATCGAAAAATATTAATAAAAGTATGGTCCAAAACTAAAAAAAGGAGAATGAATTATGAGTAAATATGAATGTACAGTATGTGGTTATATCTATGATCCGGCAAAAGGCGACCCCGATAGTGGTATTAAACCCGGGACCTCTTTTGAAGATTTACCCGATGATTGGGTATGCCCGGAATGTGGTGTAGGCAAAGAAGATTTTGAAAAATTGGAGGAATAATTGGCAGTTCAAGAAATAAAATCTAAGATATTATCCGTAGGTGCAAAGCACTGGGATAGAAGATTATTTGACGAACTGATTCCCTTACCCGATGGGACCAGTTATAATTCCTACCTGATTCAGGGCTCCGAAAAAACCGCTTTGATTGACACCGTCGAACCGGATGTCAACGAGCAATTGTTCAGAAACCTGGAAAAGGCCGGCTTGCTATCCACAAAGTACTTACCCGAAACTCC
>CAYTLS010000487.1:0-2986 GCA_964438745.1 uncultured bacterium | reverse complement strand
CTTTGCAATGATTTTTTGCTGGATGTCAGTTTTCATCAGTGTCTGCTCAATTTTGTCAACTTTGTCAAACTGCCAATGGCAAAAACCCTATTCCGTGGTTGCCAACTTCATGAGGCAAACTTTACGCAAACCGATTTGAGCGGGGCGGTATTTGATGAGTGCGATCTGAAGAACACGATATTTGAACGAACCAATCTTACTCAGGCCGATCTCTCAGGCGCTGAAAATTATATCATTAATCCGGAAAAAAGCCGTATTCGCAATGCAAAATTCGCGCTGTCAGGATTACCGGGATTGGTCGCTCATTACGATATAAAAATTGTCTAATCCGCTTTGGCTGCCAGATATTGCCGAAAACTTTTATTCAGGAATAGATTATAGGCATTGAATCCCAGGCAGATCATCAGTACTAAAAAGATCAAACCATTCCACCCATAGAGCATCTCGGTTCGATAGAAGAGGCCAACGAATCCCGCCAGAAAATTCAGCAGAAAAAGCCAGCTGAAGACCTGTCCGGCAAACTTATGGCCCCGGGCAGTAAATACCAGCAGTGGTAAATAAACCACCAGGCGTATGATCACAATCAGTGGTCTGCCGCCACCATCTTCAAAAGGCAGCCCAAAACTGCGAAAAAATAAGAATACTACTGTTGCAAGTGAAACTGTCCATAAGACCTTTTTGTCATCCTTAACGAATTTCATTATTGTACCTCCTAATTTTCATTTAGTAAGAAATTAGAGGATTTTCCCTAGGAATTCAAATATAAAGTCATGAAAAACAATTAATCTATATTATAACAACCTGGTCCCCGAAAAATTCGATCGGCACTATTTGACCTTATTTCAACAATACCATTTTCTTAATAGTGCTGAAATTGTTCGTTTCCAGTTTATAAAAATAGACTCCTGAGGGCAGCTGCCCACCATTGTAACGGATTTTATGATGCCCCGGTGCAAAATCCTTAGCCACCACTGTTTCAACTTTTTGTCCCAGTACGTCATAAATATTCAGTGTAATATTTACTTTTTCAGGTAATGAAAATTCAATGGTTGTTTCCGGATTAAAGGGATTGGGATAATTCTGATATAGCCGATAAGCATCGGCATATTTGTCATCAACGTCATTGGTATCTGCATAGCGAACTTTTTTGAGAATCCAGTTGTCCGGGTCCAGTGTAATTTCTGTTGGCTTTTGTTCTACAAATAATTGAAAATTCTGAATTGACAGGGAATCCATAACCGTAAAGTTAAAAGTTACTTGCTGATCTGATGCGACCTTTATATCAATTGGCATTTCAAATAAATAGCCATTATCCTGTTCCTGTAAAACATTCAGGTCTACCATATAACCGGAATCCACCGGTGTTGAGGTCCAGGAATAAACATATTCCGGATAATACTCGCCGTACACCCACTGCTGAAAAAAATTAGTCAGATTCATACCGGAAACCGTGTTGCACAATTGAACAAATTCATCAGTTGTTGCTGAAGCATATTTAAATTGCTGAGATTCGTAATAAGCACGGAGAATATCAAAAAAGAGTTCATCACCGACCACACCACGAAGCATGTGGAGCACCCATGAAGCTTTATCATAGCGCAATCCTTTGTGAAAAAGCGTTTCGGTTTCTACATCTTCAATATAGATAGAACCGTCCCCGAAATATACCGAATAATCCATCTGGTATTCACTGGCGGTGTAATCATCATAAGCATATTCAAACCAAAGCGCTTCCGAATAGCTGGCAAATCCTTCATTCAGCCAAAGGTCGTGAAAACTGTCGCAGGTAATGGCATCTCCCCACCACTGATGGGCTAATTCATGAACGATCAGATACTCTGACGCACCGCCCATACTGGAAATGGTCTGGTGTTCCATCCCACCACCCCATAAAAATTCCGCATGACCATATTTCTCTTCGATAAATGGATACTGCCCAAAAACTTCCGAAAAATATGCGATCATATCAACTGTATGCTCATAATCTATGGTTCGATAAGTCAGATTTTCCTGAAAAACATAATACTGGACCTCCATTGAATCATTATCTCCGTATACATACCAATCAGAAAATTCCATGTAAGGATGGATTGCCAGGGAGACCAGGTAAGTGGCGATGGGATATTGCTCATGCCACCAGAAAGTTGTGGTATTTATGTTCTCTGTCATTTCCCGCAAATTACCATTGGAAACAACGGTCAGCCCACGGGGAACAGATACCCGAATGTCCATGGAATCGGCTTTGTCCGATGGAATATCCTTACAGGGAAACCAGGCGCGGGCGCCAATAGGTTCATTCAAAGTCCAGACCATAGCCTGATTGTTATGCCGGTCAAAGCGGAAATAGCCATAAGGATTTGAATGAGGATTTCCGTCATATTCAACATTGAAGTCGAATTGCTGATCCTTTGTAAAGGTGGAATCCATCGCAACCTTCAGAATATCATTCTGCCAAATATACTCCAGGCTTTGTTCCGGATCGCCATCGCGGTAAATATTCGTAATGGTCATACCCTGCCAGAAATTCAATTCCACCTCATCCAAAGATTCCGATACGACAGTACCGACGATCTGAATATCGCCAAAAATTTTCGGCGACCGTACATCGATCGACAATTCCAGATCATAGTAACCGATATTGTAATCCTGCTGATTTGATGTCACTTGCGCCAGATTCCGCTTCATCAGCCGAAAATTGCGTTCTTTATGATAACTTTCTTCCTTACGGTGATCAGTATTCACTTTTGGAAGTTGTGCTGATAATAAAGCAGGTAATAACAATAACAGATAATATTTTTTCACGGTTCACTCTCTATTTCAATTCATACCATACAATTTAAAAGTAACTCCTCATTTAGTCACTGTCCTCTTCCGGACTAAAATTCCCAACCTTAAACCGGACAGTTAAGAATTATCCTCAACAGTAGAACAGGTACTTTTAACATAGGAAGATAAGGCTTAAAGAACAAAATTATGAGGGTTTTTT
>CAYTLS010000486.1:0-2989 GCA_964438745.1 uncultured bacterium | reverse complement strand
AATTATCTGAACAGTCAGAGGGATATTCTTACAAAGACTTTATTAGCGCCTCTAAAATCAATGCTTATCGAAAAATGGGCCTCATTAAACCACCATTAAAGAAAAAGAAAAACTGCGCTTACTACGATTACAAAGAGATACATTTTCAATTAATATTTAATGCTTATAAAAAAATCGTAATAAACAGAATGCGGACCAGGGATGCCTTCGAAAAAACCTATGAAGAACTTTCCCATCCCAGTTTATTTTAATTACGCCCAGATTTTTTTCTGGAGAAATAGGGATAAATGGATAGATATAAAGTATTAACAGTCATCTTTCTACTAATAAGTTTAAGCCTGGCGCAAGAATCCAGCACACAAGACTTATACGATGAAGCAAGGCTGGGCTTAACATTACAGCAGTTATTGGAAAATTCCAAACAGGCCGGTATTGATCTTTCCGATCCGAATTACGCGGAAGAACAGGCCCGTCAAAATGGCATTCCTTTATCAACACTAAATGAATGGCTGCGGCTCAATGAGGTCAACCAAAACACTACCATTGAAATCTGCTGTGATGGCGACTCTACCAAAAAAACAACCAAAGTTGTCGAAGAGCGTCCCGAACCGCCGCCAACACCGGAAGCAGAGGATTGTTATTTTGGATATGATATCTTCGATCAGATACCGGAAGCCTTTAATCCATCAGAATTTGGCCCTGTCAATGATGGCTATATTATCAATCCCCAGGACCGGCTCAGAATAATTGCCTGGGGCGCAACAGAATTTCAATATGAACTGGAAGTGGATAAAGAAGGCCGCATATTTGTCCCAAAAGTCGGCCAGTTCACTATCGCCAATATGAAGTTGAAAGACGCCCGCGCCCAACTGAGAAATTGGCTCTCCCGCCGCTACCAGGGACTTGCCGGTGAATCTCCGACCATGTTCATGGATTTGACCGTCACCCAGATCAAGCCAATCAAGATCTTTATCCTGGGAGAAGTTAATAATCCCGGCGGCTATCTTTTGAAAAGCCTGCCCTCTGCATTTAATGCCATATACAGTACCGGCGGCATTAAAACTACCGGTAGTTTGCGAAATATTAAAATTATTCGTAATGGTGTTGTGATTGATACTTTGGATATGTATGATTACCTGGTTGACGGCGCTAAGCGAATTTCCCATATTGAATTGCGCGATAATGACAAAATTTTTGTTCCGGTAAGAGGAAAAACCGCTTATATGGGTTGCGAAGTCATGCGGCCCTGCACCTATGAATTAAAACCGGGTGAAACATTAAAGGATCTGATCCGCTTTGCCGGCGGCGTTACCTCAAAAGCCTATCTCAAATACATTACCATCAAACGTATTGCGCCTCTTGAAGACCGCATAATACGCGGCTCTGATCATTGTGAAGTACAGACTATCGAAGATGTTTGCTTCAAACAGATGTTAAGGGGCGAGAAAACCCACGAAATAGCCAATGGCGATTCAGTTTGTGTGTTATCCATTTCCGAACCCATCAAAAATTATGTAGAATTGCGAGGCGCTGTCTGCAAGCCGGGAAAGCGTGAACTACAAAAACTGACCAAAACCGTGACCAAACTCATTGAATATGGTGGTGACGGCCTGCTGGATGATGCCTATTTAAAACGGGCGGAAATCTACCGTCTTGAAAAAGACCAAACCCGGTCCCTGATCAGAATAAACCTGGAAAAAGCCTTTGCCGGTGATCCGAGACATAATATTGAATTACAAAAAGGCGATATTCTTCGAGTGTTCCATATCAATGAAATTATAGATACATACCAGGTCAGTATTTCCGGGCCGGTTAAACAACCGGGGACTTCTGAATTACTGGATAATATGACGGTCAATGATCTTCTGTTTAAAGCCGGCGGCCTGTACGACGATGTGTTTAGATCCGGTATCTACCTGGAACGGGCCGATTTAATACGTCGCCAACCGGATGGTATCAATGATACAACCATCGCCTTTAATCTTGAACAGGCCTTAGACAATAAAGGATTGGGATCGGAATTATTACTTCCATACGATCGAATCGTTATTTATCCCCGGGATATCAGTAAGATCAGTGACAAGTCTGTCACAATCTCAGGATATGTACAAAATCCCGGCCGCTACACCTTTACCTCCAACATGACGTTGGAAGATTTAATCGTCGCCGCCGGTGGTTTCCGCGAAGGAGCATTCATGGAAAATGTCGAATTGAACCGCCCCATCAGACATAAAACCTTTACACCGACACTGCATAAATTTGACTACATCCATATTCCCTTGCTGGAAAGTTATACAATTGAAAAAATGTCCCATGTCATTAATAACCGGCTGGAAGCCTTAAAAATTGCCCGCAATTTTAAACTTCAACATCGTGATATTGTGCGCGTTAAACAGGACCCGGATTTTAAACAGGCCACAACAGTAAATCTCACCGGAGAGGTCTATTTTCCAGGTAATTATACACTGGTGAGTGAAGATGAAACTTTGTTCGGTTTACTTAAGAGAGCCGGTGGTTTAAAACCAACCGCTTATCTAAAGGGCTCAAAAATTACACGCAATAACCAGCGATTGGTTGTCAATATGGAAGATCTCCTGGAATATGAGGACGACAATAAAATGCTTTATCTCAGCAATAATGATGACATCCATATTCCAAGAAAACCTCAGCAGGTCACGGTCAGTGGCAACGTCGGCTCCATCGGCGCGGTCCAGTACCAGGAAGGAAAACGGCTCTGGCATTACATCGGTAAACGGGGCGGATTGCGGGAAGACACAAAATATATTTATTTGATTGGACCTAATGGAGAAATTCGAAAATCCAGAAAATTTATGGGATTTTATTTATGTGATCCTTCCTGTGGCTTTTTCCTTTGTAATCCGAAAGTAGAGGACGGATCGGAAATTATTGTCACCAAAAAACCAATGGAAGAGACTGCGAAAGAGGGTACTGTTAAACAAACAATCAGCCAGACCGTAACACTGGCCAC
>CAYTLS010000485.1:486-3005 GCA_964438745.1 uncultured bacterium | reverse complement strand
GGTTTTCACTGGCCCTGGTGTATGGCAGTAATTATAAAAGTACCGTACGAACCCGGCAGATCGCGCAGTTGATCTATGATTCTAATTACAATTTTCCCAAAGCACCGGAAAAACCGACATTACACGCGGTTCCCATGGATGGAAAAATCATGTTGTACTGGGATAGAGTCGCGGAATCCAGTTACGACAAGGTTTTAGGGGAATATGATTTTGAAGGTTATAAGATTTATCGCTCCACTGACCCGAATTTTTCCGACAGTGAACCGATTACCAACGGGTATGGCGAAGTAGTAGCCAGTTATCCGTACCATCAAATGGATAAAAAGAACAATATTACCGGATTTTTTCATCCCGATGAAGTCTTGTATGAAACCATTTCAGCAATGCCTTATTTTCTGGGTGAAGATACCGGCATAAAGAATACCTTTATTGATGATGATGTGGACAATGGACGCACCTATTATTATGCGATTTGTGCCTATGATCACGGCAGTATGGCAAAGTCAATTTATCCGTCGGAAAACACAAAATCCATTACCATGGATATCACCGGTAAACTGACCTTTGACAAGAATACAGTAGCGGTGACGCCCAATGCACCGGTTTCCAATTACGATCCTCCCGAATCAGGTGAAAGAATGACACGGGTTTCCGGTATTTCTTCAGCCGTACCGGTTACAGAAGTTGTCGATCCCGGCAAGGTGGAAGACAAAGTCTATTATATCTCTTTTACTGATTCTCTTTATCGTGACGAAGTGCCGATCGCCTGGGCCTATACGGTGATGGATTCTGCCACCGGTGATACGGTTATGACTGAAAATGATTACTGGGGGCCGAGTAATGGTGATGTCTTTGACGGGTTGCGAATTTCTTTTGATACCCGCTATCAAAATCTTAAGAATGTTGCTGTTGATACCAGTTATAAATTTTGGAATAATTCAACCTATGATGATATTGAGCCCCTGGCCACGGAATTTAAATTTCAGGATGTGCAATCTATTCGTTGCCCATACGATTATATGATCGTCTTCCATGATGATTATGTCTATCCATCCTCAAAACTGACCGATATTTTTGGTAATGGCGCGCCTTTGCGGGTGAAAAACACCAATATGGAGATCTTTGATATTACCGATTCCACGGAATGGGAACCCATAGAATTCGGGCTGCTGGATTATCCAAGTTATCCCGGCACGATTTCCAATTTTTCGACGATTTTCCTGACTACACCGGATAGTAGTCAATTGTCCTGGCGACTGGTGATCAAAGACGATGACACCGATAATGACTATATGCCACCGGGTGAAGGTGACACATTAAAAATTCGCTTCTATAAACCCTTTACTTCTCGGGATAATTTTTACTACCGGGCTGAACCGTCGTCTATAAATAACGAGAACCTCAATGATAAAATGGAGCGCATTAAAGTCGTTCCCAATCCTTACATTGTGTCCAATCCTTTTGAAACACCGCTACCCTTTGGATTACGTGGCAGGGGAGAGCGGATCGTTTATTTCAATCACCTGCCGGCTGATTCCAAAATTTCAATTTTTGATGTCAGCGGTACTCTCATCCGCCGCTTGAAGCATGATGGCAATCTGGAAGATGGATCGATCATATGGGATCTGAAAAGTCGGGAAGGCATCGATGTCGCTTATGGGATTTACTTCTATGTGGTCGAATGTGATGGTCAATCGAAAACCGGCAAAATTGCTGTGATTAAATAGGAGGCCGGTGATGATTAATATGACTAATAAAACTTCAAGCAAAGCAATGAGACGAACTAATCAATTTTTGATTGTCTTTTTTCTTTTCCTCACTTCAGTAATCGCCCAGGATAAGGTTGGCTCCACTGCAGCGAATTTTTTGCAAATACCCGGCGGTGCGCGGCCAACTGCCATGGGCGGCGCTTATGTGGCGGTGGCCCAAGGACCGTCAGCACAGTTCTGGAATCCCGCCGGAATTACTCAATCAGTAACCAATGAGATTGAATTTTCCATGGGCGACTGGTTTTTTGGAACCAATCTGGTCCACAGTTCTGTCATTATTCCTTTGGGAAGACATTATATTGGGTTGAATATGAAGCAATTGGATTATGGTGAAGAAATGGTGACCACCATCGCTGACCCGGAAGGGACCGGAGAATATTGGTCTGCAAAAGACCGGGCGCTGGGATTGACCTATGCCACTAAACTTACTGACCGCTTTTCATTAGGCGGTAATGTTAAGTTTATTACCCAGTCCATTTACCATGAATCAGCCCGGGGAATGGCACTGGATCTGGGACTTTTGTATCGGTCGCAATTTAAAAATCTGCGGATCGGTATGAGCATTACAAATTTTGGTACTGACATGCAATTGTCCGGTGAAGATCTGATGCGGCCGGTGGATATTGATCCCTCCAATGCCGGGAATAATGATAATATTTCATCAAATCTGGACACGGACAAATGGCCCTTGCCCTTGACCTATTGTGTGGGTATTGCTGCTGATATCATGGATACGCAGCTGTTGAAGTG
>CAYTLS010000485.1:0-476 GCA_964438745.1 uncultured bacterium | reverse complement strand
GCTACATCCCAATAACAATAACAGTTATCTGAAAATTGGCAGTGAAGTTGAGATTGCCAATATAATTTATCTGCGGGCGGGACATGCCGCGATCATGAAAGAATATGCGGAAGAGAACTGGTCTTATGGGGTTGGCTTTCGCTATCAGATCGCCGGTCTGAGGTTTGGCTATGATTATTCCTATACACCCTTTGGAAAGTTGGGGAATATTCCGCGGAATACCCTGTATATCGGTTTGTAAGAGGAAATCAGAGATACTCAGTAATCACATTTAATAACAAAACAGATTGCACCTACCCTTAATATTATTGTTTACTGAGTATACGAGATAGAGAAAAAGGTCACTGGATGTGGCCTTTTTGTATATTGCCCTTATAAAATGAAACTCTTTCACTCCTTCGGAGTTTTCTCTTGCTTGGATGTGAGTATTATAGAAATGTCTTCCCTTCGGGAATTTACAAAAAGTTAAGTTTATA
>CAYTLS010000484.1:0-3011 GCA_964438745.1 uncultured bacterium | reverse complement strand
ATACGTTTCCTGCGGAAACTATCGGGATTAACCTGAATATCATTCTATGAATTTTTCAATTATTTCTTTCTAATGTTTTTCCAACACTTATTAATTCTATTCGCTTTCCTTGAGAAAATTGAAAATTCATGAACAATTCAGATTAAATTCGATCCAAAATCTCTTTTATCAGCGAGTTCTGAATATTCATTTCGATTGACAAAAACAACAATTCCGCCCGGCCGGAATAATTAGCGGGAATATTCGCCCTGTCTTTTTCAGTTGTAATAAGATAATCACAGCCATCCTGAGTAAATTGACTGAAAATTTTTCCCATTTCAGCCCTGGTGTATTTATGGTGATCCGGAAAAGTGGTTGCCTGAAGTTTGGCCGGTTCCAATTGTTTTACCGTATCAAAAAATTGTTCCGGATTACCTAACCCACAAAAGGCCAGTAGTTTTTTACCTCTTAAATATTTTTGATCGATGGATTTGTCAGCAGTTTTAACATCTGTAATGTCGGTGGGCGCGGTAAAACACGTAAGACCGTGGTCATGAAAAAAGGACCCAAATTCCGTTGCCGGTTGATCAGTCCGGGTAAAGACCAGCAGATCTGCCCGGTTGAGATTGCCGAAGGCTTCCCTGAGCCGGCCTTTGGGAATGAGGTGTTCGTCGAAAGGAGATGAATAGGCATCCCACAATACAATATCCACATCCCGGTGTAACCGTCGATGCTGAAAACAGTCATCGGCAATGATAATATCAGATTGATAATTGTCCTGTGCGGTTTTTCCGGCGGCAAAACGGTCCG
This sequence comes from uncultured bacterium, assembly GCA_964438745.1. Taxonomy (GTDB): domain Bacteria; phylum Fidelibacterota; class UBA2242; order UBA2242; family JAFGTP01; genus JAFGTP01. The sequence goes on along the minus strand of CAYTLS010000484.1, from coordinate 2,222 downwards.
CATCCGCGATGATAACCACATTTTTTGTTTGTTGTGCCATCAGAAAGGGTTCATCACCGCTTTCAGGGGCGCTGACAATCGGCCCGCTCCCTTCACTGACAATTACCTGGCCTTTGCTACGACGTTTGTAGCCGCGTGTGATAATCGCCGGTTTGAACCCTCTTTCCACCAGAATATTTGCCAGTGCAATGGCAAAGGGCGTTTTCCCGGTACCGCCGGCAGTAATATTGCCGATGGAAATTACCGGAATGTCGAGGCTGTGACTTTTTAGAATTTCTCTATCGTAAAAGTAGTTTCGCCAATTGGTGATGACTTTGTATAAGCCGGAAAAAGGGGATAATATGGTTCGCATGATTTTCATTAGGCTTGTAATTCGGCAAGAATGATCCCGGCTGCTTTTTTCGAGGCGCCAGCGGGTCCGATCTTTTCCTTTACTTCCTTATAAAATTTCTGAAAACGCTCTTTTTCTGTTGAGGAGGTCAGGTAGGCATGAACCTCCTCGTAAATATGGTCAGGGGTGACATCTTTTTGGATTAATTCATGAATGCCTTCTCTGCCGGCAATCAGATTGGCCAGCCCGATAAACTCGACTTTCGCCACCAATTTCGCTAAGTGATAAGTGAAAGCCGAGGTTTTATAAATGATTACCATTGGCGTGCCCAGCAACGCCGCTTCCAAACTGGCTGTTCCCGATACCATAATTAAAAAGTCTGCCTGCTGCATGATCGCATCGTTTTGTCCACCGACCCATTTTAGCCATTCAAACTGATATTTTTCGCGGTATTGCGCAAAATCCCGCCCCGGTGCCATACCAATGACAAATTTTATGTCAGAATGATTTTCCTGAATTTTCAAGGCACTGGCGATCATGATGTCCAGGTGGTTTTCCAACTCCTGTTCCCGGCTACCGGGGAAAAGCCCGATAAACTGGTCGTCGGGTGTCAGGCCGGGTATTGGTGTCCCTTTTTCTGTTAATTCCTTATCCATTAGTGGGTTGCCGCCATAAACCGCATCCACGCCGTGTTTGGTGTACCACTCCGGCTCAAAGGGCAAAATGCAGATGACCTTATCCACATTCCTGCGCACCTGTTTGACCCGGGACTGATGCCATGCCCAGATTTGCGGACAAATGTAGTAGATCACCTTGATACGGCGTTTTTTTAGCGCTTTGGCCAGTCTCAGATTGAAGCCGGGATAATCCACGAGAATGACCAATTCAATTTTATTGCCGTCGATAAACTCGAGGGTTTTATTAAAAATTTTTTTGATCAGCGGCAACTGCCTGATCACCTCCACGAAACCCATAAACGAAAGATCATTAATATGATAGAGCAACTCCGCCCCGGCAGCCTGCATATTGTCACCACCATTGGCGAAAATTTTCAAGGTGGGTTCCTTTGCCAATAATTGCTGTATCAAACGCCCGGCATGAATATCAGCAGACAATTCTCCGCTGGAAATAAAAATGTTCTTTACCATTACACCACCAGGTTTTTCAGATTTTGGTTAATGGTTTTTTCAATTTGTAAAGCAAGTTTCAACGCGGCCAACCCATCTTCGCCAGTCACTATAGGCGCTTGCTGTGTTGTAATCGCATGAATGAAATCCTTCTGTTCCTCCAGCATAGCATTGGAACCAGGGGCTTCCATTTGTTTGAAATAAATAGTTTTCTTTTTTTTGTCTGCAAGTTGAAAACCGGCCAGTTCTTTGTATTCATCAGATTTTTTATCCAGAGAAAAGATCTCTGTTTTTTTGTTAAGAAAATCAATGTTGATATAGGCATTTTGTTGAAAAATGCGAAATTTCCGGACTTTTTTATCGGACACCCGGCTGGCAGTGATATTAGCCACACAACCATTGGCAAAATCTATCCTAACATTGGCAATGTCAATCGTGTCTGTCAATACCGGTGTGCCGCTGGCTTCAATGTTGACAATTTCAGAATCGACTATTTTCAGAATAATATCCAGATCGTGGATCATCAGTTCCGGTATCACCGCAGAATTGATTCCCCGCTCATTAAATTGGGAAATACGGTGGCATTCAATGAATTTTGGTGTCAGTTGATAATTTTCCAAAATTTTGAAAGCCGGATTGAAGCGTTCGATATGACCCACTTGCAGAATTAAATTATTTTTTTTGGCAATGGTCATTAATTCTTCCGCCTGTTCAATGGTTTCCGTGACTGGTTTTTCACAAAAAACATGCACCCCGTTTTCCAG